>JAYRIO010000056.1:0-13274 GCA_041906745.1 Patescibacteria group bacterium | reverse complement strand
TCGGGGTACGACCCTGGGGCGACGCAACCAAGTCGGCCGGCCCACCCCACTCCGGGGCACCACCAAACTCCTCTTCGGCCGCGTTGAGTGCGGCTTTGAGCTCGGCCATCGCCAACGGAGCAGCCGCGGAGTAACGAGCAATCGTCCATTTCTGGCAGGGTTGCTCTCCTTCGGCAGCTCCGGGGCGCAAGAAGTTGGGGGCCAAGCACGCCACGATGGGCGCGCCGGTGGCGTATCCAACCTCAAACCCGCGTGGGCTGTTGCCCCGAACGAAGGCGACGTTGTCGGTCAGGCGGGCGACCTCAAGGGTCGCTTTCGCCTTTTCCAACTCGGTACGCACGTCCTCGGCAAAGCCGAGCACCACCCCGTCGGAGACGTGGCCGGTGAGCAATTCGCTCATCCAAGCAACCTTCTCTTCCAGGGAGTGCTTGCGCCCGAGGCAGATGTAGTCCGCCGCAACAATTTCGTTGCGATGGGCCTCAACCACCTCCAGTTCCCTGGCCTGGGGGCCGAGGGCGTCCATCCTGCCAATCGCCGTCACCAGCTCATGGTCGATGTCTGCCTCTTGGCCATTCAGCCTAAGCGATAGCACTGCCATAGCGCCAACCGAGTCGCGATCGGGGCGAATGGTGGCCAGCACCGCGCCGGCCGGGGGCAGGTCTACCGTCATCGCCGCCTCAATGGCGGACGACTCAGTGGTACCCTGTGGCCCGTGCTGTGGGTCGATGTTGACGACGCAGCGCGCCGCCAACTTAGGGTTGGTCACCTCGAGCCCGTACACCGGGCCGAGACTAAATACCTTGTCATTGCTTTCCTGGGCAGCCGGAATCGGCCGCGGGTCCAGGCTAGCAAAGACGTAGGTATTGTGTTTGGTTTCGATGTTGGACATTGGATCCTCCTACATTCCTGCATGTGTGCGCAGGTGCCGGCTGTGCCGGACACGCCATCCCGAATCATTTCGAGACGCTGTGCCCAGCACTGCCAGCAGGAGGAATCCAATCTTTCAACTCCATCGCAGCATCGAAACGAATTCGATACTGCGAGAAATTTTGGACGGGCCGAAGCCCGTCCACTCTTTGGCGCCTACCTGCGAAAAAGGTAATCGCCAATTTTCTCGCTCATCTTCATCAAGAAGGGGGCGAGAAGGAGGCCACACAGGGTGGCCCACTGCACGTCGGTCATCGTTTCACCTCCTCCGCTGGATTGGAAAGAATTTCGATCAATGATCGAATCCAGCGGGAAGGGCCCGAGTGACATACGTCGACTCGGGCGCGGGTACTACCGGACCGCCCTGGCCCGGTAGTACGCGACGACCGTCAGCATTAGCCCAATGCTGCCGGCCCAGATCAAAAGCACTGTCTGATCCATCAGGTCCTCCTCTCCTGTAAATCTTTGCTGTGCGCTTCGCAAGCAGCAAGATGCCCTGCGTCTCGCAGCAGCGATGTGGTCTCGTGAGTGAGCCAATAAATGGTTGTGCCCCTCAGGCAAGACCACGTCGCTACTCCTGAATACATCAGGAGCGCTTCATGATGGTGACCGGGTACAAGCACCTGGAGCGACCAGGGGCTGCCCTCGTATTCAAAGAGGGCGCTTCTCTCCGTGCACCGTCAGCTGATTCCCCATAGGTCCGCAGTCCACACGAGCTGTGCACTGGCCGCTATGCCGGTATCAGGTACCACCCTGTAGTACTTGCCTCAGGTTCGCTCTCCTGGAAGGCAGTCCGCTCTCCTATTGGACAGGTTCGCGGCGTGGTCACATCGGGTTGCTAAGCGGTTCCCGTAGTTACAAAAACCCTCCGAGCGCGTCTGGCAGGGCCGCTTGGTAGCTCCGTAAGCATTTGCATGCTTTCGAGACTATCGTGGCTCCTGCGCAGTCGTAGGCGCTTCTGGACGCTTCCGCTGGAGGGTTGGTTGCTTTGATTCGGGAACTTCCCGCTGTGGTAGGCGGGACTAGTGGTATCAGGTGAGGAGGGGAACACCCGACACCGCTAGTCACATCTACTGTGGTCGTTTCCGCTGGTTGTTACCGTTCAACGTGGGGCATTGTATCGTACAATGTAGTATTTGTCAAGTGTTTAAATCACTTTATTTGTACATCACCCAAGATTTGAACGAGCTACTATACGACGAAAAGAAGCGGCTGTCAATCCGCTGCTGGGCAACTGCTGCTTGCGGTCCGGTATTACGGGCGGACCTCTTGGTACTCGCGCCTGGCCGCTGCGACATCGAGCCGCAGCTGATGGATCTGCGACCAGACTTCCCCGAGGGCGGCTTCGTCCGGTGCCGTCGCAAGCTCATCGGCCAACTGGTCCTTCCGCTCGGCAAGCTGGTCGAGCAACGCCTCGGTCTCCGGCGAACGGTCGCGCGCGGTCCGGTCCAACAGGTCAGCAAAGAGCGCGATCACGTCAGCCAATTCCTGCTCGGCCGCCGGGCCAAGGCTCGGTTCGCGGAACTCAGGCGAGAAGCCGCCACCCTCCGACATCATCGCCCTACCTGCCGTTCCACCGAGGCGATGAGCTGGCGAACGGAACTGATCACGTCAGGATTCACGGACATCGAGGTGACGCCTTTGCGGACGAGCATCTCGGCGAACTCGGGGTAGGTGCTGGGCGCCTGGCCGCAGACCGACACGGTCGCGCCGTGGGCACGGCAGGCTTGGATCACCCGCTCGACCGACCAGAGGACGGCCGGATCGCGTTCGTCGAATTCCTCGGAGAGCTGGCCGTTGTCGCGGTCGGCGCCGAGCGTCAGCTGCGTCAGGTCGTTCGTCCCGATCGAGATGCCCTGGACGCCGGCCTCGAGGAACTGGTCGATGAGAATCACGTTGCTCGGTACCTCGCACATCATCCAAAGCTTGAACGTCCGGTCGGCGGTCAGGCCCGAGGCATCGACCAGCTGCTTCACTTTCTTGAACTCCGGGACGGTGCGGACGAACGGGATCATCAGCCAGACGTTGTCGTAGCCGCGACGGCCGCGGACCTCACGGAGCGCCTCGAGCTCGGCGGTGAACAGGTCGGGATCCGAGACGTAGCGGAACGCGCCCCGGTAGCCGATCATGGGGTTTTCCTCGTGCGGCTCGAACTCGTCCCCGCCCTTCAAGCTCCGGTACTCGTTCGTCTTGAAGTCGGTACCGCGGTAGACCACCGGGTGCGGGTGGAAGGCACGAGCGAACTGCTCGAGGCCGTCGGCTAGCTTGGTGACGTACTCGGCCCGGCGGCCGGCCTTGACCATTGCCTTCGGGTGTTCGCCCAGGCCGGCGACCATGAACTCGGCGCGGAGCAACCCTACCCCGTCGACCCCTTGTTTCGCGATCTCGGCCGCCTTGTCGGGCTCGGCCAGGTTGACGTAGAGCTTGGTGGCGGTCTTGGGCGCCTCGCCGGGCGTCCGGCCACGGCGTTCCGGCTTGCTGGCCGTGGCCGCGGCGGCTTGGTGGGTCAGCTCGGTCCGGCCCAGGTAGACGGTGCCGTTGAGGCCATCGACCGTCACCACCTGGCCGTCGTGGATGAGATGCGTGCCGGTGCCAGTGCCCACCACCGCCGGCTTGCCGAGCTCGCGGGCCACGATCGCGGCGTGGCTCGTCCGCCCGCCTTGGTCCGTGACCACGGCCGCCGCCGTGGCAATGCCCGGGGCCAGGTCGGGGCTGGTCAGTTCGGCGATGAGGATGTCGCCCGCCTCGAGCCGGTCAAGTTCCGTGGCGCTATGCAGGATCCGCGCCGGACCGCTGACGATCCCGACACTGGCGCCGGTACCGGTCAGCAAGGGCCGGCCGGCCGGCGCGGCGTCGCCCTCACCCCGGACCGCCACCTTTCGGGTTACCGTCGTGATCGGACGGGCCTGCACGATAAAGAACTGGTTGCCGGCCAGCGCCCACTCGGTATCCTGCGGGAACTGGTAGTGGGCCTCAATCTGCTTCCCCAGCTCGGCGAGCCGGAGGATCTGTTCGTCGGACAGCTTCTGCGCCCGCTGCGCCTCGGCCGCGATCGCGACGTGGACGTTCTGGTTCGTGCCCGGCTTGCGGACGATCTTCCAGGCTTGGGCGGCCACGGACCGGTTGGTGATGGTGAGCGGCTCCTTCGTGACCACGTAGCGGTCTGGCGTCAGGGCGCCGAGCACCACCGCCTCGCCCAGCCCCCAGGCGGCGTCGATCGTGAGGACCGAGGCATCGTTCGTGACGGGATCGAGCGTAAACAGGATACCGGCCGCGTCCGCCTGGACCATCGCCTGCACCACAACCGCGGTCACGTCGGCAGCGGGCTGGATCCCGGCCGCGCGGGCATAGAGCAAGCGGGCGTCGAACAAGCTGGCCCAGGCCGCCTTCACGGCCGCCACGACCTCGTCGTTCCCGGTGACATTGAGCGCGGCGTACTGCCCGATGGCCGGATCCGCCACCGTCGACCCCCGCACCGCGACCTGCATCGCCCCGCCCGGGCGGCCGACGAGCTGCTGGTAGCTCGTCTTGATATCCGAGACGAGCGCCGGGCTCAACGGGGCATCCATGACCGCCTGCTGCAGTACGGCGGCCCGCTCATGCAGCCCACGGCTGTCGGCAGGATCAAGCGCCGCCAGCTGGGTACGGATGAGCTGGTCGAGCCGGTTCATCTTGAAAAACGCCTGGCAGGCGCTGACGGTCACGATGAATCCGGGCGGCACCGGCAGGCCAGCCTGCATGAGCTCACCCAGGCTGGCGCCCTTGCCACCTACGCTCGCCACATCGGACGCGTCGACCGCCTCGAACCACAGTATGTCGGCCGGTTGCCCCATCTCCCTCCTTACGGATCAAGGGTTTTATTGTAGCATAGGCCCACAGCTGGCCGTTCATTACCAATGCGGAAGGAGGGAGTACCCTGGAACTGTTCATCGGGTTTATCCGCGGCACCTACCAGTGCTTCGGCTTCGCTGCAGGATTCATCCTCTGCGTCGCCGGGATCGCGGCACTCTTCAAGAAACCAGCGAGAGGGGACAACGACAGTGTACGGAAATGACGGGACGGGATTCGACCCATGGCAGGCCGGCCTTGGGCTGGTGATGGTGTTCCTCCTGGTCGTTGCGGTCTGCTACGAACTCGCAGACCAAAAAGAGCAGGAGCAGGCGAAGGGCTATACTGGCAACGACGCGCCGACGCCGGAACCCGTGCCGGCATGAGCCTCGAGTGCATCCTGTATTGCCTCAACCAAACCAACTACCTGCAGACGGTCGTGTGCATCTGGCTCTTCGGCCACCTGCACCACACCGTCCGCGCACGCAGCCCCAAGCTCTGGGTGCAACCACAGCCGACGCGTACCGACCGACTCAACAGCTAACACGTCCAAGACCCCATACGGGGTCTTTTCTTGTGGCCGGTAGACAGCGGCGCGGCGGTGGCGTATGCTTCCGGCCTCATCCTCCGGGATGAGCAGTCGTTTTCCAAGGAGGAAGTTTGTCTTGATCGTACTTGTGTCGGTCTGCACGGCCTGGGTGGCCGCAGTCCTGTCAAGGAACCTTGCCGTCGGCCTCATCGCCGGCGTCGTCCATCTGACGCTGCTGAGCGAACAACGCTATGAGTTCCGGACCGTCGCCATCGCCGGCTTCGTGATCAGCTTCATGGCTGGCATCGTTGGCAGCTATGAAGCACATCCGTTCGGACCGCGCTGAGCGGTCGCCCACGACCCCGATTACTCGGGGTCGTTTTCTGTGCCAGCGGGCTCGGCCGGCGCCTCGGCCTTGGCAGCCGCGCCCTCGGGGTTCCGGGCTTTCTGCAGGATGAGCTCGCGGAGCTCGGCCATCTCCTCGGGCCGGTTTTCGAGGTAGCTGCGGGCGGCGTCGCGTCCCTGGCCCAGCTTGGTCTCGCCGCGCTGGTACCACGAGCCGGCCTTGTCGACGAGGCCGTACTGCACGGCCAAGTCAAGGATATCGCCAGCGACCGAGATGCCGCGCGGGAAGATGATCTCGAACTCGGCGCTCGTGAACGGCGGCGCCACCTTGTTCTTGACGATCTTGGCTCGGACACGGTTGCCGATCACCTTGTCTCCCTGCTTCAATTGCTCGGTCCGGCGGATTTCCATGCGGACCGAGGAGTAGAACTTGAGCGCCATGCCGCCGGTCGTCGTCTCGGGGTTCCCGAACATGACACCGATCTTCATGCGGAGCTGGTTGATGAAGATGAGGCAGGTTTTCGACTTGCTGACGGTGCCGGTGAGCTTACGGAGCGCCTGGCTCATGAGCCGCGCCTGCAAGCCCATCTGCGCCTCGCCCATCTCGCCCTCGATTTCCGAGCGCGGCACGAGCGCGGCCACGGAGTCGACCACGATCACGTCGACCGCGTTCGAGCGCACCAGCGTCTCGGCGATTTCCAAGGCCTGCTCGCCTGAGTCCGGCTGGCTGATGAGGAGGTCGGCCAGGTTGAGGCCGATATTCTTGGCGTACCCCGGGTCGAAGGCGTGCTCGGCGTCGATGAAGGCCGCCAGGCCGCCCAGCTTCTGGGCCTCGGCCGCGATGTGCATGGCGAGCGTGGTCTTGCCCGAGGATTCCGGCCCGTAGATCTCGACGATCCGGCCGCGGGGCACGCCGCCGATGCCGAGCGCCAGGTCGAGCGACAGCGCCCCGGTCGGGATCGACTTGATGTCCATGGAGCGGGCTTCGGACAGGGTGGTGATCGAGCCCTTCCCGAACTGCTTTTCGATCGTGGACAGCGCCACCTCGAGCGCCTGGCGGCGCTGCGTCGCCTCGTCGTCCTGGACTGCGGCCGCTCGTTCCTTCGCCATGGGGCCTCCTTGGTGATTCATGCTTCGTGGCTGGTGACGGGCCCCTCGTCAGCAACCATCAAGCAGCAATCATTGGGTGGGCGGCGGTGTCTCGGTGGGCGGGGTGATCGTATCAAGCGTAGCGGCCGCAGGTAAATCGGCCATTAACTGGATCGTCTTCAAGGTCTGCTTTTCGGCCTTGTTGACGGCCGCGATCTCGATCGTGTTCATGCCCTCGACCAGCTGCACCTGCTGGCGGAAATGGCCGTCGGCATCCACCGCGACCGGCTGGTTGTTGATGGTGAGTTCCGCACTCGGATCTGTGGAACCGGCGACCTCTACCTGTTCGACGCTGACCTTGAGCGCCGAGCCGGGCGTCACGATATCGAGCGGCGGCGCGGCGGCGAAGCTGGCCACCTGGAACCACATGTAGGTGAGGATGCCCACCAAGAAGACGCCAATCACCCCGCCCCACAGCACGCCCGGGGTCACCAGCCAGCGGTTGGGGTGTTTGAGCCACTCGTCGGTCACAGGCAGTCGAAGCACCCCCTCCTGGACCTGCTTCGACGCCTTGGCCCGCTTCGCGCTCGCGTAACACAGGCGCTCGTGGTCGTACTCGGCAACCAGCTGTTTGGCATTGAGCCCCAAGAACTCCGCGTAGCGGATAACGAACCCACGGGCGTAGATCGGCGCCGGCAGCTGGTCGTACTGGCCGCGCTCCAACGCCGCCAGGTACTTGAAGGCGACCTTGGTGTCGTGTTCGGCGGCACGCAGCTCAAGCGACTTGCGCTTGCGCGCACGCATCAGTTTTTCGCCGAGGCTCTGGGAGCACGCGATTTTCCGCTTGGTGAATGCGGCCATAGGGTGAAAAAGACAAGTGGGAAACGGCGGGCAACAACTGGGAGTGTGGCCGTTACAGGCATTCTACTGCCGGGAGCTTGGCCCGTCATTGTTGATAAGTACTGTCCCAATGGACCGTCCCGGCGTATGCTGGCAACAGCATCTTTCCAAGAAGTGGAGGTTTTTCTTTTTGTATGCCACCGATGCGGACTTAGCGCTCCAAAGCACCCAGGCCGTAACCGTAGCCGAAGAGGCCTATAACCTCATCGACCAAATAGACCGGATGCTGCTTGTTCCCAAACTCGACCAGCTACTCGAACGCGAGTTCGGGCATAGCAAACTGTCCTCCCGGACGGTCTGCCGGATGCTCAAGATCAAGCCCCGCTACTTCGAAAACCCAGACGACCTGCTCGACGAAGTGATCGCCGGATACCGGCGGGCCGGCCTTGCCGACCACCAGATCAAAACCAAGCTCCAGGGAAGTATCCAAGTGCTTCCCGACTTCCGGCGGGCGATCGCCCGCCACCTTGACCGACTCTCCGATCCCACCTAGCGTGGGATTTTTTCTTCTCTAGAACGAGGGCGGGCCTTGGGGCGGTTGGTCGTTGCGGCCGCCGTAGGGTTGGATCGGCGCGCTGGCGACCGGCCCGAAGCCCGAATCCATCCCCATGAGGACGTCACGCGGCTTGGCGCCGTCTGCCGGCCCGATCACGCCTTGGTCTTCGAGCAAGTCCAGGAGGCGGGCCGCCCGGGCGTAGCCGACGCGGAGGCGGCGCTGCAGGAGCGAGGCGCTCGCCTTGCCGGCTTGGATCACGGTCTGCTTGGCGTCCTCGTACATGTCGTCGTCCACCTCGCCGTCCGCGCCGCCCTGGCTACCCGCCCCACCGCTCCCACGCGGCGAGAAGTTCATGACCTCGTCGTCGTACTGTGGGCCGGCATGGTCCTTGAGGAACTCGGTCACACCCTTGATCTCTTTTTCCGTAATCAAACAGCCCTGGATCCGCTTCGGTCGGCTGGCGAACTCACTCGAGACAAAGAGCATGTCGCCCCGGCCCAGCAGCTTGTCCGCGCCGGCGACGTCGATGATCGTGCGCGAGTCGATCTGGCTGGCGACCGCGAAGGCGACGCGGGTGGTGATATTGGCCTTAATGAGACCCGTGATGACGTCGACGCTCGGGCGCTGGGTAGCCACGATGAGGTGCATCCCGACCGCGCGCGCCATTTGGGCCAGGCGGACGATCGCGCCTTCCACCTCTTTGGCCGAGGTGGCCATCAGGTCGGCCAGCTCGTCGATGATAATGACGATGTAGGGCAGCTGGTCGTCCTTGAACTTCGTGTTGTACGAGTCGATGTCGCGGCTGCCGACCTCTTGGAAGCGCTTGTAGCGGCGTTCCATCTCGATGAGCGCCCACTTGAGGGTGTTGACGGTCTTGTCCGGCTCGGTGATGACCGGCGCCAGCAAATGCGGGATGTCGTTGAACTGGGTGAACTCGACCCGCTTCGGGTCGACGAGCAGCATCCGCAGCTGCGAAGGCGTGTTCTGGTAGAGCAAGCCGACGATGAGCGAGTTGATCGCGATCGACTTGCCCGAGCCGGTTGAGCCGGCGATCAAGAGGTGCGGCATCTTCTTGAGGTCGGCGATAATCGGTGCGCCCGCGGCGTCCCGGCCGAGCGGGATCGACAGGTTGCTCTTGAGGGCCTTGGCCTGCTCGGTTTCCAAAAGCTCGCGGAGCGTCACCATCGCGGCCGTCTTGTTCGGCACCTCGATGCCGACCGCCGACTTGCCCGGGATCGGCGCCTCGATGCGGATCGAGGGCGCAGCCAGCTGGAGGGCGAGGTCGTTGGTCCGGGCCGTGATCTTGGTGAGCTTGACACCCTCGGTCGGCTTCAGGGTGTACTGGGTGACGGTCGGCCCAATGTTGACGTCGCCCATCGTGACCGTGACGCCGAAGTCCTTCAAGGACTTCTCGATCGTCTCGACGTTCTTCACGACGTTCCCGGGATTGGCCTTGCCGGTCGGGTACTGCAACAGCTCGAGCGGCGGGAACTCCCAATCACCGTCCGGCGCAGCTGTCTGCGGCTTGCTCGCCATCGGCATCGTGGCGACTTGGACTGCCGCCGCTGGTTGCGGCTGCGGCATGGCGCCCTGGAGCTTCTTCTTCACGGCCTCGAAGACCGAGACGCGCGCCTCGCCGGTCTTTTCCTCGCCGCCGCTGGTATCGCGGATCGTCGGCTGCTCGCTCGCAGTCCCCGCCATGCCCTGGAAGATGCCGAGCAGGCCGCGGAGCGAGGTGTTCATGATGAGGAGGGCGCCAACCAGCAACGACGTGAACAAGACGACGGTGCTGGCGACCGAGCCGAAGAGTGACAGCAACACGTCGGCCACGAGTTTGCCGACCATGCCGCCGTTGGGATCGATGAGCGCCGAGAGCGACAGCAGGACCAAGAGCGCGCCGCCGATCGCCGCGCCGCGCAGGGCGAACCGGCTCGGGTTCCAGGTGACGACACCGACCCCGATCGCCAAGACCGGGACGGCGATCCGCATACCGCCGAAGAAGGCTTCCAGAATCTTGTCGAAGGCGATGCCGACCCGGCCGGCTGCGCCGCCCAACGCCAGGAGCTCAAGCACGCCGAGCGCGATCAAGAGGACAGCGAACACCTCCCGCACCGTATCGGGATGGATCGACCAGTCGTAGTGCGACAGGATCGACTTGGCAGATTGTCGGCGACGGCCTCGTGGCACCAGCCCTCCTTATATGCCGTTGCATTGTACCAAATAGCGCCAACCTGGCCGCCAGGGAGCTTGACTTCCAGGATAAGAACAGGTATCAAGGCTCGTTGCGGTTTTGCCGTAGCCAAGAACATGGAGAGGGGATTTATAACGTGCTTCATCTGCTCGCTGCCGAAGTCAGCGCCGTGCTCGCGTTCCTGGTGTTCACGCACCGGAGCGCCTGCCGGCCGCGGTACTACGGCGACATCCTGTACTCGCAGAGCCTACCCTGGATCCGGACCGGCTTCGTGAGCATCACCCTGCTCGTCTGCCACCAGCTGGCCTACGCGGCCTGGGGTATCCGCCTGTTCGGGATCCACGGCAACCACCCGGCCCTCGGCCTGATCGTCGAGTGCGGCAAGGCGTGCTGCGTGGCAGGCTTGCTCGCGTACACGTTGGCACGGAACACCATGGGTGTCCGCGTCCTGCCGCCGCTGTCCGTCGCACCGACCGAGGAAGCCGAGCTGGTCACGGCCGGTATCTACGCGTGCAGCCGGAACCCGATGTATCTCAGCTACCTGCTGGTCTTTACCGGGACGCAGCTGGTCGCCTGCTCGCCGCTCATCCTTGCGACGCCGTTCCTCTTCCTTACGTTCCAGGACTGGATCGGCGAGGAAGAACGCGACCAATGCAAGCTCGATCCTGAACGGTTCCTGGCCTACACGGCCCGGACACCCCGCTGGCTGTCGCTCCAGAGCGTCGCCAACTTGCTCCCAAGAAACTAGCCCGAACATACAACCAAAACCCCGCTTACACAGCGGGGTTTTTCTATTACTTGCAACGGCGTTGCCTTACACCTCGATAATCACCGGAATCACCATCGGGCGGCGCTGGGTGTAGTCGAAGAGGAACTGGCCCAGGTCGTCGCGGATGGCGCGCTTCACGTACTCCCAGTCCATCGGCGCCTTCTTGTTGTGGTGGTCGAACAGCCGGTTGATCTCGTGCCGGGCCTTCTGAATGAGGTCCTTGGCGTCGCGCATGTACACGAAGCCGCGCGAGATGATGTCCGGGTTGCCCGCGAGCGTGCCCGCCCGTTTGTTGACCGTGAGGATGATCATGAAGATCCCTTCCTCGGCCATGGCCTGGCGGTCGCGGAGCACAATATTGCCCACGTCGCCGACGCCCAGGCCGTCGATCATGACGTAGCTCGCCGGCACCTTCTCGGCCCACCGAGCTCGGCCCTGGTCGACTTCGAAGACCGCGCCGTTCTCGCCCACAAAGATGTTCTCGGCCTTGACGCCCATCTCGAGCGCCAGCTTGGCGTGCGCCTTGAGCATCCGGTACTCGCCGTGGAGCGGCAGGAAGTACTTGGGCTTGAGCATCGCGATCATCATCTTCAGCTCTTCCTGCTTGGCGTGGCCCGAGGTGTGGATGTCGAGCTCGCCGCCGTAAATCACCTCGGCGCCCTGGCGGAACAGGTTGTCGATCGTCTCGTTGATGGCGTGCTCGTTGCCCGGGATCCGCGAGGCGGAAATGAGCACCGAGTCGCCCTGCTTGATCTTGACCTGCCGGTGCTCGCCCGAGGCCATGCGGACCAAGGCCGAGTACTCCTCGCCCTGCGACCCGGTGCAGATGATCGTCAGCTTGTCGTCAGGGATATTCGCGGTATTGCGGATATCGACCAGGATATCCTTCGGCGCATGGACGTACCCGAGCTTGATGGCCGCGGTGACGTTGCGCTCCATCGACCGGCCCGACACGGCGACCTTGCGGCCGTACTTGGCCGAGCAGTTGATCGCCATCTGCAACCGGTTGATGTTGCTCGAGAACGAGCCGAAGATGATCCGGCCGACGCCTTGCTTCATCTTGAAGATCTTGTCGATGTCGGCCTGCACCACCTGCTCGCTGATGGTGTAGCCCGCGACGTCGGCGTTCGTGGAGTCGCTCATGAGGAGCAGCACGCCTTCCTCGCTCATCTGGATGAGCTTGGCGTAGTCGCACGGCTCGCCCCAGACCGGGGTGTGGTCGAACTTCCAGTCGGTGCAGTAAGCCACGATGCCTTCCGGCGTGTGGATGCCCAGCCCGACCGTGTCCGGCACCGAGTGGGTGAGCGTGAACAGGTCGACCGTGAAGACGCCGAGCGTCAGCGAGTCGCGCGCTTTGACGACATTGATCTTCTGGTTGATGTTGTGCTCGGCGAACTTGGATTCGATGAGGACCGCCGTGAGCGGCAGGGTGTAGAGCGGCACGTTGCCCAAGCGAGGCATGTGGTACGGCAGGGCCGAAATGTGGTCCTCGTGGCCGTGCGTGAAAATGATCCCGCGGAGCTTGTGGCGGTTGTTGATGAGGTAGCTGATGTCCTGGATGACCAGGTCGATGCCTGGCATCGATTCGGACGGGAACAGGCCGCCGGCGTCGACGACGATCATGTCGTTGCCGTACTCGAAGACGGTCATGTTCATGCCGACCTCGCCCATACCGCCCAAGGAAATCACCCGGAGCTTATTGACCGGCGGCTGGTAGACGCGGGCCGGTTGGGCCGCGGCCTTGGGATCGCGCAGGTGGATGCCCGGCGTGGCGTCGCGCTGGACCATCTTCTTCTTGGGCGGGCGGAAGTCCCGGGGCCGGTCGTTCCGGCGCCGCGGACGGTCGCCCTGCTGCTGTTGGCCGCCGTTCCGGTCGGGCCGTGGGCCACGACGGTTCCCCTGGCGGTTGCCAGGCTGCGGCGCGGTCTGCGCGACCGGCTGGTCAGCCGGCTTGGGGTCTTGTGCCGGCTTCTTATCCGGCTGCTTGGATGCGTGATACGCGGTGAGTCCCATAAAATACGTTTCCATTCCTTTCGAGGAATACTGATCTGAAATGTGAGCTACTTGGTTGGTCGGGTAATCGGCGTGGCCGAGGCAGCTGCGATCGCTTGGGGAATCGAGTGGAAATCCCGCTCGATCGTCGCCTTCAAGTCCGCTTGGTGCAGCCCCGCGGCCGGATGGTAGAGCGTGACGTACCACT
>JAYRIO010000055.1:0-8578 GCA_041906745.1 Patescibacteria group bacterium | reverse complement strand
TGCGCCGGTTGGGCAGGCTTGGGTTCGGTTGTTTTGGCCTTCTCGGCCTTCAGCAGGATCTCGCAGACCTGGTTTTCGATGTTGTCTTTCAGTTCCTGGAAGAGACCAAATGCCGCCTCTTTGTATTCCACAAGCGGATCGCGCTGCGCGTAGCCCTTGAGGCCGATGCCTTCGCGCAGGTGCTGCATCGTCATGATGTGCTCCATCCAGAGCGTGTCGATGGTGCGCAGGTAGACCACCCGCTCCAGCTGGCGGAATGGTACGAGACCGATCTCGGTCGTCTTCGTATCGAACTGGGCCGTCTCGTCGTCGTGGAGCAGGGTGCGGATTTCGTCGTGGAGCCAAGTGTCCTGCTCGGGTTCAAGCTCAAGCACGCGGCGACGCTTGCGGTAGATCGCCTCGCGGTGTTGGTTCATCACGTCGTCGTACTCGACCAGGTGCTTGCGGATATCGAAGTTGTGGCCCTCGACCCGGCGCTGCGCCTGCTCGATCGAGCCGCTGATCATGCCGTGCTGGATCGGTTCGTTGTCCGGCAGGCCGAGCCGGTCCATAAGCCCCTTCAGGCGGTCACCGCCGAAGATGCGCATCAGGTCGTCGTCCATCGATACGAAGAACTGCGAGCTGCCCGGGTCTCCCTGGCGCCCAGACCGGCCGCGCAGCTGGTTGTCGATCCGGCGCGACTCATGTCGTTCGGTACCGATCACCGCCAAGCCGCCCGCCTCGATCACGGCTTGGTGCCGCGTTTCCCAATCCGTGAACGCCTGCTTGTCCGCAGCTGGGTCGGGCTTCTTGCCGCCAAGGATAATGTCGACGCCGCGGCCGGCCATGTTGGTGGCCACGGTCACGCGACCTGGCTCGCCGGCATTCTCAATGATTTTGGCCTCACGCTCATGCTGCTTGGCGTTCAGGACGTCGTGGCTGACACCGGCTTTCTTGAATAATTTCGCCAGCTGCTCGGACTTTTCGATCGAGATCGTGCCGACCAGTACCGGCTGGCCGGCCTCCATCCGCTCTTTCACCTCGGCAACGATGGCGTCCAGCTTGGCCGCCTCGGTCTTGTAGATGATATCGGTCCGGTCGTGGCGGGCCACGTCGCGGTGGGTGGGGATCTCGACCACGTCGAGCTCGTAGATCTTGCCGAACTCCTCGGCCTCGGTCGCCGCCGTTCCGGTCATGCCGGCGAGCTTACCGTACATGCGGAACAGGTTCTGGAAGGTGATCGTAGCCAAGGTCTTTGATTCCTGCTTGACCTCGACGCCCTCTTTCGCCTCGATCGCCTGGTGCAGGCCTTCGGAGTAGCGACGGCCTGGCATCAGGCGGCCGGTGAACTCGTCGACGATGATGATCTCGCCGTCCTTGGCGACGTAGTCGCGGTCGAGCATGAACAAGGCCTCGGCTTTGAGCGCCTCTTCCAGGTGGTGGACATACTCGACCGTCGTCTCGGAGTAGATGTTTTCGATGCCGAGCGCGGCCTCCAGTTTCTGGATGCCGGATTCCGCGATTGAGACGAACCGGTCTTTCTCGTCGACCGTGTAGTCCTCGTCTTTCGTGAGCGTCTTCACGATCTGGGCGAAGCGGGCGTACAGATCGCCGGACTGTTCGGCCGGCGCCGAGATGATGAGCGGCGTCCGCGCCTCGTCAATGAGGATCGAGTCGACCTCGTCGACGATCGCGTAGTTGAGGCTGCGCTGCACCAGCTGCGCCGGGTGGCCGACCATGTTGTCGCGCAGGTAATCGAACCCGAACTCGTTGTTCGTGCCGTAGGTGATATCGCAGGCGTAGGCCTCTTGGCGGGTGCAGGGGATCAGGTTGGGCCAATCGTTCTGCGTCGGTTCGGCGCCCTCGACGGCCGGTGCCGGCATCCCCCAGCGCCAGCTGGCAGCCTGCTGGCCGATCACGCCGACCGACAGCCCAAGCAACGCGTAGATCTTGCCCATCTGGTGGGCGCCGACCTTGGCTAGGTAGTCGTTCGGCGTGACCAGGTGCGCCCCGCGGCCGGAGAGCGCGTTCAGCACCAACGGCAACGTCGCGACCAGCGTCTTGCCTTCGCCGGTTTTCATTTCGGCGATCTTGCCTTGGTGCAGGACGATACCGCCCACGAGCTGGACGTCGAAGTGGCGCATCCCGAGCGAGCGTTTGGCCGCCTCACGGACGATCGCGAAGACCTCCGGCAGCTCGCCGTCGAGCTGGTCGTCCTGTTCCTGCTCGTCGGCAACCGCCTCGACGCGCTGGCGGATCTCACGAATCCGGGCGGCCAGCTGGGCGTCGGTTTCCTGCTCGAGCGACGCTTCTTTCGCATTGATCGCGTCGACGAGTGGCTGGAGCTTCTTGAGCTCCCGCGCATTGAGGTCGCCGAACAGGGTTTTGAGTATCGAAGCCATAGTCCGCCTTCCCGGGCAATAATCGGCAATGCTACCTGATAACAGGCCTAGTTGCCAGGCCGCAGACGGCGGCGGCGCGGACGGATGCGCTTCAAGAGACGCTGCGGCGCGTCGAGCGTCTGCTTGAGCCAGCGGTCCATTTTTTCCCGCCGCGCTGCGCCGAGCCGCGTCCGCAAGTGCTTCGAGCTGCGCTTCCGCAGATGCCGCTCGAGCTTGTCATAGACCTTGTCGCAGCCGGTCCGGAAGTCTTCCGCCAGCACCTGGACGTGGAACGTCGTCGGTTCGCCCGGGATCACAGCCGTGCCGTGCACGTAATGGGTCCCGCCCTTCTTCTTGCTGTGCAGATGTTCCATCGTCACTTCGACGTACGCCGGATCGGCGGCGTACCGGTCGAGTTTCTGGAACAGCTGCTCGGCCCACACCACTAACGACCGGTTCAGTTTATGTGCCCTGTCCCTGGAACGGACCTCGACGCGCATATGCCTCCGATCTCTGTCCTGCTACGGACGCTGGATAACGTCTTTCCCTACGAATGGTTGTAGCGGCTTTGGCACCCGAATGGAACCGTCGGCCTGCTGGTGGTTCTCGAGCAACGGGATGAGGATCCGCGGCGAGGCGATCACGGTGCAGTTGAGCGCATAGACGTGGCGCTTCGTGCCGTCGGCATCCAGGTACTTGATGCCCAGGCGGCGTGACTGCCAGTCGCCCAACGAGGAATCGGAGTGGGTTTCGCCGTAGGCGTTGCGCGACGGCATCCAAGTTTCCACGTCGTACATGTGCACCTTGCCGGCGCCCATGTCGCCGGTCGCGATTTCCAAGACCCGGTACGGCAGCTCGAGCAGCTGGAGCATTTCCTCGGCGACTGATAGTAGCTCGTCGAGATGCGCCTCTTGCTTCGCCTCGTCCGCTTCGCACAGGATCACTTGCTCCACTTTCATGAACTCGTGGATGCGGTACAAGCCCTTCACGTCCTTGCTGTAGCTGCCGATCTCGCTGCGGTAGCACGGGGAAATGCCGCCGACTCTCACTGGCAGCTGCGCGCGGTCGAGCGTGGTCCCGGCGAACTCGGCCAACAAGGATGATTCGGCCGTGCCGGCCAGGTAGTGGTGTTCCTTCAGCTCCTCGCCGCTTTCGAGCTTGCCTGGGTTGGCGATCCGGTAGATCTCGTCGGCGCCGAACGGGAAATGGCCGCTACCTTCCAACGCAAAGCTACGGACGATGGTCGGCGGCACGCGGAGCGAAAACCCTTTCTGCTGCAGGAGCTGGAGGCCGAGCTGCAGCACGCCGTACTCCAGCAGGACCGCCTCATTTTTCAGGTAGTAGCCACGGAAACCGGCGGTGTTCCGGCCAGCGTCGAAATCAATGAGGCCGAGCGATTCGCCCAGCTCGATGTGGCTCTTGGGCGCGAACGGGAACTGCGGCTGCTCGCCGACGGTTTTGACGACCCGGTTGGCCGACTCGTCGCCCTCGGGGGCCTTGTCCGATGGGATCTGCGGTACCAACAGCATGAGCGCGCGGAACTGATGTTCGGCGGCCGTGAGCAGCGGCTCGATCGCCTTCAGCTCTTCTTTGAGCGCCGGTCCGCGCTCCTTGGCTTGCTCGATCGGCAGCTGATTGCGCTCGGCCAGCAGTGTGTCGCGCTTCGTAATGAGCGCGCGGCGCTCCTCGTCGACGCGGAGCAACTCCGCCAGGTCGAGCGCCAAACGCTTCTTTGCGATCGCGCCAGCGACCAGGTCTCTGTTTGTGCGGATAAAGTCGATGTCGAGCATAGGGCTTCCTTCCTAGGAGTTGTATCAGGATTGCAAATACGCCTCAACCGCCGGCCGCACTTGGTTGAGCGCTTCCCGGTTATGGTTGATCGTCGCCTCTTCGTCGGGCGTCAGGTCCAAGAAGTACTTGCCGAACTGCGGCAGCCACCAGAACCGGCGGAACGGGAAGCCCGCGGAAGGGTCCGGGTGCAGTTCCAGCCGCAAGTCGCCGACAAGCTCGCCCCGGCCGAGCGTGACCGTGCCGTCGGGCAACGCGAACGCCATCACGGACACGAAGCGGAACGTCCGCTCGGATGGATCGAGCGACCGGATCCGCTCCGAGGTGATCGCGACAATTTCCTCGTCGGTCGCGCGCGACCCGTCGGGATTGATGCGGCGGCTATGGACGCCGGGCCAGTTGCCGAGCGCAGGGATTTCAAGCCCGCCGTCGCCGGCCAGTGCCGCGATGCCGGTATGCCTGGCCGCCTCGACCGCTTTCTTCGCGGCATTCTGCTCGAACGTCTCACCGTCCTCGTCCACGTCGAAACCAGGCGCGACCTCGCCAAGCAGCTTCCACGCAACGGGCAGGTCGGCGAAGACCGATTTGATCTCCTGCGCCTTACGCGCATTGGACGTGCCGATGAGAACCGGTTTCATAGCACCGCCTCGAGCCGCTCGATCACCGCCTGTTTACCAAGCTGCGCAAGCAAGAAACCCGCCCGCGGACCTGAATCCTGGCCCACGAACAGGCGGTAGAGCAGGACGAAACCCTGCTTGGTAGGCAAACCGGCGCCGTTGGCAGCGGTGTAAATGGCGTCCTGGACCGCTGCACCCGTCCAGTCGGACTCGCGCTGGCAGCTGGCTGCCAAGGACTGGATGAACGCGCGCTCGGATTCAGACAGCGACAGCGTCGGCGTCTTGGTCTGAAGCTCGTACAGGCGCTGATCCGGAAACCGGGTCAGCCATGCGGTCGCAGCCGTAATCCGGGCAGCCAAGACCTGCTGCTCGGCCTCGGTGAGCGCCCGGCCAAGCTCCTGGGCCGCCCACTCGGGCACGGAAACCTGCGGCAGTTGCACCAACGAGCTCACGGTTGAGAACTTGAGCGGCGCGGGTGTCAGTGGTTTTGTGGGTGCCAGCCGAGCTGCCTGGAGCAGTTGCGCCGACGCCTCGTCGCCCCCGGCCGCATCACGCGTGATCCGGTCAAATTCGTCGGACAGCTGCGGCAGCGTGTCCGAGCCATGCTTGAACACCACCCCGCTTGCTGGCTTTGAGCGGACAAGTAGGAAACGAAACAACTCGGCGGGCAATTCGGCGGCCATATCGCTCGCTTTGGCACCGACCGCCTTCGAGGTACTCATCTTCTTGCCACTCTCGTCGTAGAGCCACTCGTAGAACAGATCTTCCGGTGGCATTTGGTGGCCTTCGATCGCTGCCGGTGCAAAGACTCGCTTGAAAATCTCTACCGCGACATCGCGCGAACCGCCTTTGGTGTAGTGATCCTTGCCACCGCCCTCGATATCGGACTGTAATACGAACCAGCTAGCCGCCCAATCGAGTTTCCAGGGTAGCTTCGCCCGGCCGTCGAACGGCGGGACTGCCCCTTCGTGGCCGCAGCCTTCAGCCCACGGAACCGTACCCGTTCGGCACTGATACCGAACAGTCGCGCCGTCCCATCCAGTCACGACTGTCGTCGCCACCTTGCCGCACTGCTCGCAACGGACATTGACCGGGAAATCAGCAACCAGCGCTTTCCCGACTCGGTCGGCCGTCTGGTTGATTACCACCGCCTCGAACGCCCGCTTAATCTCATCGGCGTGGTCGAGCACGAGACGGATTGCCTCGTTGAACCGCCCTTCGTCGTAGAGCGAACCTTTATAGAGCGTGACTGAGTCGACACCGAGCTGGCGGTACACAGCCTCGAACTCATCTGCATACAAGCGTGCATAGTTATGCTCGGCCGTGACCGGCTGGCCATCCGGCTTCCCCTGCGCGTCCGGCACCGGCAGCTCGCGCATCGGCAATCCCAAGAACGGCGTGTACGTTGCCTGGTCGAGGTAGCTCGGCACCTTGTCGAACGGATCGGCGTCGTCGAAACCGTAGTAGTACGTGACATCGGCGCCGTGCGCACGGAGCGCCCGGGCGACAGCATCATGTACCAGCACGCCGCGCAGCGAGCCGACATGGATGTGGCCCGACGGCGTCTTCCAGTCGGACACGACATACGGGCCGCCATGGCGCCGCCGCACCGCCTCCGCCCGCTCTGTGGTCCAAAACATGCTCATTCGCAGCCAGCCTACCATATGGGACCGCCCGCTGCACACCTGGAAACGACCGCGGCGCCCAGAAGGCGCCGCGAGGAGCGTGTTGGTGTGCGTATCGGGTTACGCGACTGACTCGATGGTGTACTGCATCGTGCCGCCCGGCGTGACTGCCGAAACGGTGTCGCCGCGCTTGCGGCCCATGAGCGCCGAGCCGACCGGCGACTCGATTGACAACTTGCCGTTCGCAGGATCGCCTTCGTTCGCACCCACCAGTTCGTACGCGAACGATGTGCCGCCGGCTCGTACCGACACCTTGCTACCGATCTGCACCACCTCGCCGCCTGCCTTGTGGCTGACGACCGTGGCGTGCTTGACCATCGACTCCAGTTCCTGGATCCGGCCTTCGATGAACGCCAGCTGCTCGCGCGCATCATGGTAATCGGCGTTCTCGGACAGGTCGCCGAGCTCGCGCGCCGCGGCCATCCGCTTGACCGTTGCCGGCCGGTCGACGGTTTTCAGCTTCTTGAGTTCTTCGTTGAGCTTTTCGAGCCCTTCGACAGTGACCTGGTGGCTTTGCTGCATACGTTCTCTCCTGTGTTTCGTATCGTTGGGAGTATAGGGGTTGGCCTGGCCACGGTCAATGCGCCGACTCATACCGCTTGTGGGCATCGCCGAAGTACCACTGCAGGGCGTCGAGCGCGATCGGTTCGGCCACCTCGTTCCCCTCGCCGCCGCCCTCCACCAGCACCGTGATCTCGATTTCCGGATTGTCGTACGGCGCAAACGCCGTGAACCACGCATGGGTCTTGTCCTCGGTCCCGAACTGGGCCGTGCCGGTTTTTCCTGCCGAAGAAACAGGCAGCGCCTGCAGCTGGCGGGCCGACCCATTGTCGACCGCCTGCTTCATGCCGGCGCGCACCACGCTGAGCCAGCTGTCGTCCATAAGCGGCGCGGCCGGCGAGACGGACGCGGCCGAAGCCACCAGGTGGGGCGTCGTCGGGACGCCGTGGTTCGCGATCGCGCCGATCGCGCTTGCCAGCTGCAAGGGCGTGACAAGGAAATCTCCCTGGCCGATCGACAGGTGGTAGGTGTCGCCGGTGAACCACCCTTCGTGCTTGACGCGCTCCTTCCACTCCGGCGTCGGCACCAGGCCGGACACCTCGCCCGGCAAATCGATACCCGTGGGCTTCCCGAACCCGAACAGCTGCAGGTAGCGGTCAAGCCGGCTGATGCCCAAACCGGACACCTTGTCCCAGCCGCCGCCGACCGCGTAGAAAAAGACGTCCGAGGACACGGCGAGCGCTTTTTTCACGTCGGTCAGGCCGTGCACTTTCCAGTCAGGGAAGACGAAGCTGCCGATGCGGATTTCACCGGGCACGTCGAGCGTGGTCTGTTCGGTGATCACATGTTCCGCCAGCCCGCCAGCGGCCACCACGGGCTTGATGACCGAGCCCGACGGATAGATGCCGCCGATCGCCCGGTTGGTAAGCGGCGCCGTGGGATCGCTCGTCAGCGCAGCCAACTGCTCCTGGGTGATGCCGGCGGCAAAGAGGTTGTCATCGTACTCCGGCAGACTGACCATCGCCAGCACGGACCCGTCCCTCGGGTCGGTGGCGATCGCGACGCCGGCCGGCGACTGGACCTTGGCGAGCGCCGCGGCCAAGGCGTCCCCCACATGCTGCTGCAACCCGGCGTCCAGCGTCAGGGCGACGGTCTCGCCGGACTTGGGAGCCTGCTCGCCGACGACACGTTGGAAATATCCCTTGGAATTGACCTCGACCTGCTGCAGGCCCGGACGGCCGTACAGGCGGTCGTCGTACGTTTGTTCGATCCCGGCTTTGCCGACCATGCTCCGGTACGAGTACGGCGAGGCTTGCGCAAGCTGGTCCTGGCTCACCTTGCCGGTGTACCCCAGGATGTGGGCGAGGCCGGGAATCCGCTCATACGTCCGCACCGGCTGCTCGAGCACCGCAAGGCCCGGGGTATCGCCGATCGAGACCTTGGAGGCAATCGCCGCGGCTTGGTCGAGATGGTCTTGCACGACGACCGGGTCGAGCGAGCGCAGGCCGCCCGCCTCGCTGCGCTGCTGCAGGGTGCCGGCATCTTGCCCGGTCAACCGGGCGGCCAGCTGGTAGACCGAGGCGCGTTCGTTTGCATCCCGGGGCAAATCGGCCGGCGTGATCGTGAG
>JAYRIO010000054.1:0-2327 GCA_041906745.1 Patescibacteria group bacterium | reverse complement strand
GGTAGAAGCCGGGCCCGCGGCGTTCCGCAGTCGCCTCACCGCCCTTGCGCCCAAGCTCCTGGTACCCCTCGTGGCCGAGCTCGCGCGCCCGAGCCTCACCGCCCTTGCGGCCCGCCTCTTGGACGGTCGTTGTTCCGGTGCGATTCGTGTCGTCTGCCATATGCACTCACCTCCCTTCCGATGCTATGTCCCGAGCATAGGATCAGCTCCAAGGAGCGTCTATGAAGACGGTTACGGACGGAGTGTGAGCGATGTCACACGGCCATGGCTCGGCCGGACGCAAAAGGCACCTGGCTATCCAGGTGCCTTTCAGACGGGGAGAGGAGGCATTAGCGGAGCACGCGTACCATCCGCAAGACGCCAATGATCACCAGCGCTCCAAGCACGCCCCAAAAGATTCCGGCTATGCTCGGCGAGCCCGCGAACTGGGCCGACGGGATGCCAAAGACTGAACCGAACAACCATGCGCCAACCAGCGAGCCGACGATCCCGATCAGGATGTTCGCGAACGCTCCCTGCTGCGCGTCGGTGTTCATGATCAAGCTTGCCACCCAACCGATCAGTGCGCCGACAATGATGAGAATAATGAAACCCATAGGTACGTATCACCCCCTCTCCTACGGCCAGCATAGGGAGAGGCGCGCCGCCGGTCTATGAAGGATTTCACGCTGCGTCCGTCGGATCGCTTACGCTGCCGCCTCGGCTTTGGCGTCGTAGTAGCGGAAGTACTCACGCTTGAGCTCGTCGAGGTCATGGATCGTCAGGGAATACTTGTCCTTGCAGTCGATGATGCCTTTCTTGGCAAGGACGTTCAGCTCTTTGCTGGCCGTTTCCCGCGTCACGTTGATCGAGTCAGCGATGTCCTGCTGCGTGATCGGGATGTCGAACGTGACGGCGCCGTCTTGTTCGGCGCCGAACCGTTTCGCCAGGAAGAGGAGCTGCACGATGACGCGCGGGTAGGCAGTGGTGAACTCCAGGTTGTTCACCCGGTCGAAACTCGCGCGCAGCATCGCCGTGGCGTAGCGCAAGAGCTCCATCGTGGCGGCCGGACGCTGCTCGAGGAACGAGACGAACTCGTCCCGACCGGCGCGCTGCACCGTGACCGGGCCCATCGCCTCGTAGTACGACCGGGGCTCACGGTTGTGGACCGCCCAGACGAACGGGAACAGTTCCTGCTGCCGGTAGATGAAATGCAGGTTCTGTTCGCCGGCCTCGGTCAGCGAGTAGGCTTTGACGTAGCCCTGCCGAATCCAGTACACGCCGGCCGGCACCTCGCCCACGCGCACGATGATCTCGCCTTTTTGGTACTCGACGGTACGCTTGTCGGCGAAGAAGCGGTCAATGTCCGGTGCGCCTGCCATCTCCTCAGTATACGCCCGAGCGCAAGAGTAACGGGATCCCCGGAGGGATCCCGTCGGTAGTCGCGGCGGATTTGGCGGCAGGTTAGTTCTTTGAGACGACGTGGAAGCCGCGTACCGGGCTCACGAGCGCGTAGAGCACCGATGCGCCTTCGACGGCGTTGACGAACGGCATGAGCAGGAACGTCGCCAGGTAGACGCCGAGCTTCTTAAGGAACGGGAAGTCGGTGTCGAGCAGGTTCCGGTACACGCCGACCAGGTAAATGGCCGCGTAGCCGCCCTGCAGGAGCGCGGCCGCGATCGCCAGTCCGGTCGGGAAGTACCCGCCGCCGGCGACAAGGTTCACGATCGTGACGATCGGGCCTAACCACGCCACCATCCATAAGAACATGTTGACCATCAGGAAGAAGCGGGTGCGGAGGCGGATTTCCCGGTCAAAGGCCAAGTACATGAGGCCGTTGAACCACCGGCGCCGTTGCTTGAGGATGTCCATAACTGTGAATGGCGACTGCTCCCGGATGTAGCCGTCGACCCAATTGAAGCTGACGCCTCGGTCGGCGGCCTTGAAGGCAAAGTAGGCGTCCTCGGTGATCGACTGCTTGGGGGACAGGTCGAAGCCGATCGCCTGCTCGAGCGCGCTCGGTACCAGGACGTACGAGCCGTGCATGCCGAACAGCGGCCGCCCGGTCAATTTATACTGGAAGCGGAAGCGGCCCAGGTCGTCGCCGGTACGGATGCTATCGGTGGCCGTAATGAACAGGCTGCGGTTGTACTGGTGGGCGTTGTACTTGATCTCGCCTTGGCCGATCTTGCCGGCATTCGCGGGCTCATTGATGAACTCATGGATGCCCACGACCGATGACTCGGTGACGACACTCTCCTCATCAAGGTGCAGGATCCAGGTATCCGGGTGCCCGGCGCTGTGGTGGTGCGGCTGGTTCCGCGCTTCGACAAGGTAGTGGAGGGCGC
>JAYRIO010000053.1:0-10415 GCA_041906745.1 Patescibacteria group bacterium | reverse complement strand
TCGTCGTCCGGGCGCAGGCGCATGCCGCGGACGCCGGCGGCGCTCCGTCCCATCGGCCGCACGTCCGTCTCGTGGAAGCGGACGGCTTGGCCAAGCTTGGAGACGATCAGGATCTGGTCACTGCCCGCGGTAATCCTGACCCACTTCAGCTCATCGTGATCCTCAAGTTTCATCGCGATAATGCCGGTCGCGCGGACGTTCTGATAGGCGTCGATCCGGGTCTTTTTGACGACGCCCCGGGTCGTCCCCATAAAGAAGTACCGCTCCCCTGACAGCTCGTCGGCTTTGCTGGTGATCAGGGTCGACACCCGCTCGTCCGGACCAAGTTGTATTACGTTCACGATCGGCGTTCCTTTGGCTTGGCGTGACGCCGCCGGCAGCTGGTAGACCTTGGAGCGGAACAGGCGGCCCTTCGACGTAAAGAACAAGATATCGTCGTGCGTGTCGGCGACCCGCAGCTCTGACACCTGATCTTCTTCTTTCGTGGTCATGCCGACGATGCCCTTGCCGCCGCGCTGCTGCGTCTTGTACGTGCTAGCAGGGACGCGCTTTATATAATTTCCGTCCGTGAGCGTAATCACGACCTGTTCGTTGGGGATCAGGTCCTCGGCCGTGAACTCACCAAGCGCCGACTTGACGATCTTCGTCCGGCGGTCGTCGCCGTACTTCTCGGACACTTCGTCTAGCTCTTCTTTGATGAGCGCACGGATTTTCTCGTCGGATGCCAACAAGTCCTTGAGGTGGGCGATCAGCTTCTGCTTCTCGGCGAGCTCGTCGAGCACCTTCTGCCGGTCCAGGCCCGACAACGCCGCCAGGCGCATCTCGAGGATCGCGCTCGACTGGATGTCAGACAGCGCGAATTTCTCCATCAACGCCTGGTGGGCGATATCGCGCGTCTTCGACTCCCGAATCGTCGTGATGACCTCGTCGATCCGGTCGAGCGCTGTTTTCAACCCTTCGAGGATATGGGCCCGGTGCTCGGCTTTCTTCAGGTCGAACTCGCTCCGTCGCCGGACAACGAGGACCCGGTGGTCCACGAACGCCTGGAGGACGTCGCGGAGCGTGAAGACGATCGGCTGGATGCCGTCGGACAGCGCCAGCATGTTGACATGGAACGTCGTCTGCAGCTGGGTCAGTTCGAACAATTGGTTCAGGATCTTCTTCGGGTACGCCGTCGATTTGAGCTCGATCACGATCCGCACAGTATCTTCACGGTCGGATTCATCGCGCAGATCACTGATGCCTTCGATCTTCTTATTCTTCACGAGCGAAGCGATCTTCGTGACCAGATCCGCCTTGTTCACCTGGTATGGGATCTGCGACACCACGATCTGGAAACCGCCTGATTTCTTTTCTTCGATATCGGCGACCGCCCGGATCACGATCCCGCCCTTGCCGGTGGCATAGGCGGCTTGGATGTCGGCCTTATTGTAGATGACAGCGCCGGTCGGAAAATCCGGACCAGGGATGTGTTCCATCAAGCCGTCGAGTGTCAGCTCGGGGTTGTCGATCAGCGCTTTCGTACCGGCCACGACCTCGCGCAAGTTGTGCGGCGGGATGTTCGTGGCCATGCCGACTGCGATCCCCAACGCGCCGTTGAGCAATAGGTTCGGCACCTTGGCCGGCAGGTACTTGGGTTCGAGCTGGGAGTTGTCGTAGTTCGGGGCGAAATCGACCGTCTCTTTTTCGATGTCCGTCAGCAAGGCATCAGTGAGTGGCGCCGACCGGGCTTCCGTGTAGCGCATGGCCGCGGGACTGTCGCCATCGAGCGAACCGAAGTTGCCCTGCCCGTCCACGAGCGGATACCGCATCGAAAAATCCTGCGCCATGCGGGCCAAGGCGTCGTACGCAGCCTGGTCGCCGTGCGGATGGTACTTACCCAGCACCTCACCCACGATCGTGGCGCACTTGCGCTGCTTGCTCCGGGGATGCAGGCCCAGCTGGTTCATAGCGTAGAGGACACGCCGGTGGACCGGCTTCAGGCCGTCGCGCACGTCCGGAAGGGCGCGCGAGACGATGACGCTCATGGCGTAGTCGAGGTAGCTTTCCGCCATCTCCTCGCTGATATTGCGGGGCTCGACAGTGCCGATCGACAGTTCCTGGTTGTCTGGCTCTTTGGCTGGCATAGGCACCCTCAGATATCTAGGTTTTTGACTGTCTTAGCCCGCGTCTGGATAAAGCGCTTCCGCGGCGCGACCTCGTCGCCCATCAGCATCGAGAACATCTGGTCGGCCCGCTCGGTGTCGTCGACCGTCACCCGCAAGAGGACGCGGTGCTCCGGGTTCATCGTTGTTTCCCAAAGCTGGTCGGGATTCATCTCGCCAAGACCCTTGTAGCGCTGGATCGAGACCTTGGGTGATTTGGCTTTCGGTTGCGCTGCGGCGTCGGAAGGTTCCGCGTCCTGCTCATCTCCCTCGACCTCGATCTCTGACACCGACACGCCGTACTTGCTTAAGACCGCATCGCGCTCTTTCTCATTGTAGGCATAGGAGATCGACGAGCCCTTGGTGAGCTTGTAGAGCGGCGGCTGGGCAATGTACAGGTAGCCTTGGTCGACCGCGGTGCGGAAGTGGCGGAAGAAGAACGTCAGCAGCAGCGTCCGGATATGTTCGCCGTCGACGTCGGCATCGGTCATGATGATGATCCGGTGGTAGCGCAGCTTGCCCAGGTCCATTTGGTCGCCGATCCCAGCGCCCAATGCCACGATCAGCTCCTTGATGTGCTCCGTGTCGAGCATCTTGTCGAGCCGCGCCCGTTCGACGTTCAGGATCTTTCCGCGGAGCGGCAGGATTGCCTGGAACCGTCGGTCGCGTCCTTGCTTGGCGGAACCGCCGGCCGAGTCACCCTCGACGATGTAGAGCTCGGACCGGGCCGGGTCTTTCTCGCTGCAGTCAGCGAGCTTGCCCGGCAGGGTCATGCCTTCCAGCGCCCCTTTACGGATCACGGTCTCACGGGCTGCCTTCGCGGCCAGCCGCGCCCGGGCCGACAGCAACACCTTGGCGATAATCCGCTTACCGTCCTGCGGATGCTCCTGCAGGTAGTACTGCAAGCCTTCGGCGACGACTTGGTCGACGATCGAGCGGACTTCGGGGCTGCCAAGCTTCGACTTGGTCTGTCCCTCGAACTGCGCCTCGCCCAGCTTGACGCTGACGATCGCCGTCAGGCCCTCGCGGACGTCTTCGCCGGTGAGCGCGGCGTCGCCTTCCTTCACCAGCTTCTCTGTCTTGGCATAGTCATTGAGGACGCGGGTCAGGGCCGTCCGGAAGCCGGTCAGGTGCGTGCCGCCTTCCGGCGTGTTGACGGTGTTCGCGAACGTCACGATCCGCTCGGCGTAGTCGTCGGTATACTGCATCGCCACCTCGACCGAGACGTCGTCCACGACCTTCATGAGCGAGACGATCGAATGGAGGGCGGTGCGGTTACGATTGAGGTACCGGACGTGCGACGCGACGCCGCCTTCGAAGAAGAATCCCATCTGTACCGGCTCCGGGCCGCGCTCGTCCCGCGCCACGATCATGACGCCGCGCGTCAGGTACGCCTGTTGGCGGATGCGTTCCAAAATCGTCTGCCAGTCGAAGGCGATCTCGTGGAAGATCGACGCGTCCGGCGTAAAGGTCTGCTGGGTCCCGGTTGCTTCGCCTTCGGCAGGCTCGTCCTGTACCGGCCCCTTGGCCACGCCGCGCTCGTAGTCCTGCCAATAGCGGCGGCCGTTCCGCCAGACCTCGGTCGTGAGCGAGCTTGAGAGGGCGTTGACCACCGATGCGCCGACGCCGTGCAAGCCGGACGACACCTTGTACCCTTCGCCGCCGAACTTGCCGCCGGCGTGCAAGACGGTCATCACGGTTTCGAGCGTCGATTTGCCGGTGGTTTTGTGGACCTCGACCGGGATACCGCGGCCGTTGTCGTGGACACGGACCACATTGCCCGGCAGCAAGATGACATCGATCCGGGTGGCATGGCCGGCCATCGCCTCGTCGATCCCGTTATCCACGATTTCCCAGATCAGGTGGTGCAGCCCGGCCAGGCCCGTACCGCCGATATACATGCCGGGACGCTTGCGGACCGCTTCTAGGCCCTCAAGGACGGTAATATCAGCGGCGGTGTATTGACCTTTCTGTTGATCGTTGTCGGTCACAGCGGCTCCAATACAGTAGTAGGCGCTCTTCGCGTCTACCTTCGAACTATCTGTAGCCAGTATACCACCCCTGACAAGCGGCAACTAGCGCGTCAGTCGGCCGCTACGAGCGTGTCCGACACCGCATCACCGGAAAACAGCGGCCTGCCGTCAAGGCTCACGCCGTACCGCTCGACGAGCACGCCCGGCTGCTTCTGGATGTGCAGCGCGTACGGCGCCGGCAGGGACGGCACCGTGTACGTCAGCTGCAGCGTACTGGTCTGGCCTGGATCGGTATCCATGCGCGTCCCGAAGATGCTTTTGCCCGCTTCGGTCGTGCGGTCGACGGCATCGAGCGCCTGGCCGTTCAGTCGGGCGGACTCCAGGACACTGCCCTGCGGTACCGCGACCCGGACGTAGTTGGTGTTCTTGCCGTCAGGCCACGCCCCGGTGCCGGCGTGGGTACGGCGCAGCGTCAGCACGTGGCGATAGGAGCCGTCGTCCGACCGCGTGACCGCAAGCTGCGCATCCTGCCCGACGAAGAGGCTGCTTTTGCTTCCCGCTACCAGCTCATTGTTGATGAACAGGTAGTCACCGGCCGTATCGGCCACGGCACCGCCCCAGCCGTGCGCCACGACCGCTGCCTCGACGGCGGGGTCGGCGTGGAACAACACGAGCTGTTTCTCGGCGAGTTCTTGGCGGAGGAGCCGGGGCAGCCGCACGGCGACCGTTGGGTCGGCAAGCCGCCGGACCAACGCCCGGGCAAGATCCAATAGCAGCGACTTCGGCTCGTTGGCGGCCTGGCGGGCGGGGTCAGCAAAGTAGTCGCGCTCGATCGCAGTCGCTAAGACGGTGAAAAAACCGTCGGCGTCGAGCGGCTGCTGCAGGCCCTGCACCGCGACCGGGCCGGTGAGCCGCAGCAAATCTTGCACCACGCTGGCATTGACCGCGATCACGCCGTCCACGCGTTCCCCGCCCTCTTGGGCGTAGAACCACGCTACCCGGCGGGCGGCGTCACGAAAATCAAGGTCGAAGTTGGCGTCCCGCATCGCCAGTTCCGGGGCTAAGCCCGCCATCGGCGCCGGCATCGCGATATCGTTCTGCTGCGTAAAGGCCGCATCCCGCTTGTAGATGTTCGTGTCGACCACGTACCGTTCGACGCCGTACTGCCCGACGTCAACGACCGCGAAGCTGCCGATGAACCCGCCGCTGGCGCGGAGTTCGGCGTTGTTCTGGAACAGCACCAAGTAATGACCTGGTGGTACGGCCGCTTTCAATGACGCGAGCGCCGCCACATCCGGACCGACAGCCACTGCCGTGCCGCCCGCGATCATGGCCATGAAGAGCGCCGCGACGACGGCGCCGGCCATCCGGGAGCGGGCCAGGAGACGGGGCTGGGGACGTCTTGGAGCAGGACCAGACTGCCGGATGCCGTCGAGCGCGATCCCGTTCATGGCTTGGACGGTACCGGTGCGTCCTGCGGCAGGTGCTGGAAGTGCCATGTAGCAAGCACCTGGTCGATAACAGCCTGCATCGCCTGCCGGAACGCTCCGACGTCGAACGATGCGGCGTGCTTGCGTATGGCGGACGCCGTGTACCGCGTCCAGTCATACCGCGTCAGCGCCGCTGCGAGCGCCTCGGGCGTCTGCTCGGAAAAGAACTCGCCCGACACGCCCGGCTTGACCGATTCGAGCGCCCCGCCCTTGCCAAACGCCAGCACGGGCCGGCCGGCCGCCATGGACTCGAGCGGCGTGATGCCCGCGTCCTCTTCTTGGGAGAAGATAAAAGCCCGCGCTTCGCCGTACAGTCTTGGCAAGTCAGCGTCCGCCACCCGGCCGAGGAACTCGATGGTGTTGTGTCCGGCATACTGGGCACGGAGCGCCGCGAGCTTCGTTCCGGAACCAGCGACCTTGAGCGGCTGGCCGGCGGCGATGCACGCGTCCGCGATCAGGTCGATCCGCTTGTAGGGTTCGATCCGCGACAGGGCGAAGAAGTAGTCCTTCGGTTCGAACGTGCCGGCGAACCGCGCGGTGTCCACGAACGGGAAGATGACCGCCTCGGGCGTCCGGTCGTAGTACCGTTCCATCTGCTCGGCCACGTTGCGGGAATTGGCGACGTAGGCATGCGGGCGCTGGGCGGCGATATAGTCCCAGCGCTTCAGCCGCCGCAGCACCGGCCCGACGAACGGGCGGACAACCGCCGGGATCGGGGCGTCGCGGACATAGCTTTCCTGGACCGACCACAGGTAGCGGGTGGGCGTGTGCAAGTAGCAGAGGTGCGGCACGCCGGCGGGAGCCCGGACGCCCTTGGCGAACGCGGACGCGTCGGACAGGACCAGATCGAGGTCGCTCGGGAGCGACAGCTGCTCGGTCGCCCAGTCCATGAGCGGCAAGTACCACTTGAACCGCTGCCGGCCGAGCGGCAGGTGCTGCAACGGCGAGGTGACGATGCGCGCCGGATCGAGTACGTCGGGGCCGATCCTGTCCGGGTCATGGACGAGCGTGTAGATCCGGGCATCGGGGAACATCCGGCTGAACTCCACCAGCACCCGCTCAGCGCCGCCGAACTGCGTCAGGAATTCATGGACCAGCGCCACCCGGAGCGGCCGGCGCGCCACTTACGCCGCCTTCCGCTTCTGCAACAGGACGAACGGCGTTTTGGCGACGATGCTCAGGTCGTACCAAGGGGACCAGTTTTCGATGTAGCTGATGTCGAGCCGGGCCTCGTCATCGAAATCAAGGTCGGACCGGCCCGAAATCTGCGCCAGGCCGGTAATACCGGGCCTGATCGTGAACAGTTTCTCTTGCCACGCCTTGTAGTGGGCTACCTCGCGCGGCTGATGCGGCCGCGGGCCGACCAGGCTCATGGTGCCAAACAGGACGTTGAAAAACTGCGGGAGTTCGTCGAGGCTGGTTTTCCGCAAGAAGTCGCCGACCGGCGTCAACCGTGGGTCGTTCGCGATCTTGTAGACCGCTCCCTTGCGCGTGTTCTGCTGCTCAATAATCGCCGCTTCCTGTTTCAGGGCGGCGGCGCCGCCGTACTCGTCCCCGGTACAGTACTCGATCCGCATCGTCCGGAACTTGTAGGTTTGGAACAGCCGCTTGTCTTGTCCGACCCGCTCGTTCTTGTAGAGCACCGGGCCGGTCGAGGTCAGCTTGACGGCGAGCGCAGTCAGGAGCATGAGCGGCGACGCGATCACGATGCCGAGCGCGGATCCCACAACGTCAGCCGTCCGCTTCAGCACCTTGCCCCAGCCCGACAAGGGCGTGCGTTCGATCGCGATGAGTGGGATGCCGGCGACCGTCTGGTAGCTGACGTGCGAGGTCTGCACCCCGACGATGTTCGGGATCACCCGCAGATCAATCCGCTGCTCGTTGCTGACCGACAGCAATGCCAGCATCTTCGTGTCGGCAAGGCCGCTGTCAGCCAGGATGAGTTCCTGGGGACGGTGCGCGGCGACGGCCTTGCCGATGCTAGCGAGGTCACCCAGGCGCGTGCCAGGCATCGTCGGTTCGTTCCGGGCGGCAGTCGCCACATAGCCGAGGTAGCGGTATCCGAGCCCGACATTCCGCTGCAACTCCTGGGCAAGCTGCGCGCCGAGCGGGGTGTTGCCGATCACCATCACCGGCCGCAGGCCGATGCCGTACGCGTACAGGATTTCCTGGATATTCCGGGCCATGAACCGCCCGAGCCAGACGAAGAACAGTGAGCAGACATAGGCGTACACCAGGAGAACGCGCGAGTTGAGCTCGGTGTTGGTCAGGAAAATCGCAGCCATCACCAGCAACACGCCCAGCGATACGCCGACGAAGATGCCGGCCAGCTCGTCCAGGCCTTTGCGGACAGACCCGACGCGGTACAACCCCTCGAGCGCGAAGACGAGCAGCCAGAACGGCAGTACGGACAGTACGAAGTAGCTGTACTGCGCGAACGGCAGCAGGTAGATCACGTCGGTCTGCAACCGCAGCCAGTACGCCACCAGGAACGCGACCACGATCATGGCCGCGTCGATCGGGATCAGGAGCAGGCTGACCGCTAGTTCGTCACGCTTCATAGACCGATATGGTACCAAATCCTCCTGACCGATGCAGCCCGCAACCCAAAAAGCCCCATGCGGGGGCTTTTTGGAAGCTAACAAAGTGACAAAGAAAAGTTGTAGGAATCAGGCGCTGCGCTTCAGCATCGGCAAGCCCGTGCGGGAGTTTTCCATCGTTTCGTACCCGTCCGGCAGGGCTTCGATCGGAGTGCCCTTCGGGTTCTTGGGATCGCGCGAGAAGTAGAAGATCTTCTGCTGGCGTCCGCCGCGGAGCATCACCTCTTTGCTGAACAAGTAGTAGGTGTCGCCCGTCTTCTTTGATTGCACTGCGAATGGCATTGTGAAATCACCTCCTCCCTAATAACGTGTCCCCACTATATCTGTTGGCCTCCTGGTGTCAATTTGCGTTTCAGGCCGGTCCGAACAGGAGTAGCGGCCTGCCAACAGGAGCCATCAGGAGCGTTTGTCCACACTACGGGACAGCTGTCACGGTGACGGTCAGCACTGTCCGGCCGCCGCTCGTGTAGGCGACGGCCTGCTGTGCGCCTGCGCCCTTCACGGCCTCGAACCCGGCGACGCCGTCCGACGAGACCGGCGCGTCGACGGTCCAGCCGGCTTGCTGGCACTGGGTGCGGTACCCGTCGAGCACGGCCGCGACCGGGTCGGCGCTCGACCACGTGAGGACGTAGGGAAGGGATTCGGACGACTTGATCCCTTGGACGAGCGCGGCATCGGCAGGGCTGGGCAGGAACGACGGCACCTCGGCGCTCGCGACGACCGAGGCTTCCGAACGGTTGCGGGCCAGCTGCACGCCGGCGACCGCCACTGCCGCCACCGCGAACACACCGAACCACAAGAACCGGAACGAGGGATGCCGCTCAACCAACATGGCACCAGTGTACCAGCTGCGCGGGCGCGGGATAAGCGTCAGGCAGCCGTGAACTGGCTGTTGTAGAGCGTGGCGTAGAAGCCGCCGGCCGCCATCAGCTCGGCATGGTTACCATGCTCCACGATGTTGCCGTCCCGCATGACCAGGATGAGATCGGCGTTCCGAATCGTCGACAGGCGGTGGGCGATCACGAAGCTGGTCTTGCCTTCCATCAGCTTGTCCATCGCCCGCTGGATCAGCACCTCGGTGCGGGTGTCGACCGAGCTCGTCGCCTCGTCCAGGATCAGCATCGGCGGGTTGGCCAGCATTGCGCGGGCGATCGTGAGTAACTGCTTCTCGCCCTGGGAGATATTGGCCGCTTCTTCGTTGAGCATCATGTCGTACCCATGCGGGAGCGCGTGGATAAAGTGCTCGGCGTGCGCGGCCGCGGCCACCGATTCGATCGCCGTCATCGGCGCGGCCGGCTTGCCGTACGCGATGTTCTCCTTGATCGTGCCGTTGAACAGCCAGGTGTCCTGCAGCACCATGCCGAACATGCGGCGCAGGTCGGACCGCTTGAACTCCCGGATGTCGACACCGTCGACCGTGATCGAACCGCTGCCGACGTCGTAGAACCGCATGAGCAGGTTGACCATGGTCGTCTTGCCGGCGCCGGTCGGCCCGACGATCGCCACCCGCTGGCCAGGCTCTATGGACGCGGTGAACCCCTTGATGATCGTCTTGTCCGGCTCATAGCCGAACACGACGTCGTTGAATGCCACCTTGCCGAGGACTTGCTTTAGAGCAACCGGCGAAGCTGTCTCAGGAACCTCTTCGGCCTCGCCCAGGAACTCGAAGACGCGCTCGGCGGCCGCGGCGGTCGACTGCAGGACGTTCGCGATGTTCGCGGTCTGGATGATCGGCTGGTTGAACGAGTTCGTGTACTGGATGAACGCCTGGATGTCGCCGATCTGGAGCCGGCCCTTGGCCGCCAGGTAGCCGCCCAGCACCGAGACGCCGACGTAGCCAAGGTTTCCAAGAAAACTCATAATCGGGAACATAAGGCCCGAGAGGAACTGCGCCTTCCACGCGCTGTCGAACAGCTCGGCGTTGATCGAGGCGAACTTCTGCACCGAGCGGACCGCGCCGCCGAACACGCGCATGACCACGTGGCCGCCGTACATTTCCTCGATGTGGCCGTTCAGGGAGCCGAGCGTGGCCTGCTGCGACTTGAAGTAGCCCTGCGAGCGGCCGATGATCACGCCGACGACGACGAAGCTCAGCGGCACCATAAGGAGCGCCACCAGCGTCATCTGCCAGCTGATCGACAGCATCATGACCAGGATCCCCAGGATCGTCGTGATGGCGCTGATCATCTGCGTCAGGCTTTGGTTGAG
>JAYRIO010000052.1:0-3307 GCA_041906745.1 Patescibacteria group bacterium | reverse complement strand
TTGGAGGTTCATGACCAACGAGACACGCATCCTTGTCGCCGAAGACGAGCCGGCCATCGCCAAGGCGCTCGAGCTCAAGCTCACCCATGCCGGGTACAAGGTCGAGCTGGCGGCTGACGGCGAGGAAGCGCTCGAGAAGCTTGCCGACGGCAAGTTCAACCTGCTGCTCCTGGACCTCATCATGCCGAAGAAGGACGGGTTCGGGGTGTTGGAGGCGATCCAGTCCGGCAAGCGCAAGGTGCCGGTGATCGTGCTCACGAACCTCGGCCAGGAAGAAGACCTGGAGCGGGCCAAGAAGCTGGGCGCGACCGACTACTTCGTGAAGGCCGATACGCCGATCGCCGAGGTCGTGAACCACGTGGAGGACAAGCTCACGCATGCTCATTGACGACGCGAAACTGGAAGCGATCCTCCTCAAGGAGAACTATGTCGGCGAGGCCGACCTAAAAAAGGCGCTCGCGTTCGTGCGCGAGCACCGGACGCCGCTGGCCGAGTACCTCATGACCGCCGGCCTCTTAACCGACCAGCTCTTGGGCCAGGCGATCGCCGAGTCGCTCGAACTGCCGTACGCCGACCTCTCCGCCCACCCGCCGCTCCGCGAGGAGGTCCTGAAGATCCCGGCGCCGTTCGTGAAGCAGTACCGGACGATCTTGGCCGAAGAGACCGACAAGGCCGTGACGGTCGCGACCGACGACCCGACGGCCGAGCACCTCAAGGAGTCGCTCGCTGAGCTGTTCCCGAAGCGGACGGTGCAGCTGGCCTACGCGCTCCCCGGCGCGATCGACGAGCAGCTCGTCTACTTCCGCAAGCCCTTGGAAACCCGGGCCGGCAAGATCATCGAAGAAGGAGAGCACGTCGCGCCCGAGATCATCGACGCCATCATCGACGACGCGATCGTCTTCCGGGCCTCGGATATCCACTTCGAGCCGGAAGCGCACGAGGTCATCATCCGGTTCCGTATCGACTCGGTGATGCAGGAAGGCGCGCGGATCGCCCGCGAGCACTACGACACGATCCTCAATCGCATCAAGGTCCAGGCGCGGATGCGGATCGACGAGCACCACGAGGCCCAGGACGGGGCGATCCGGTACGAGCAGAACGGCCGAACGGTCGACCTGCGCGTCTCGGTCGTGCCGACGCTCGACGGCGAGAAGGTCGTGATGCGGGTCCTCGCCGAGTACGTCCGTAACTTCACGCTCAACAACCTGGGCCTGTCCGTAGCGCACCAGGCGCTCATCACCGCCGCGGCCAAGAAGCCGTTCGGCATGGCGCTCGTCACTGGTCCGACCGGATCGGGCAAGACGACCTCGCTCTACGCGCTCCTCAAGATCCTCAACAAGCCCGAGGTCAACATCACGACGATCGAGGACCCGGTCGAGTACAAGATCCCCGGCATGAACCAGATCCAAGTCGATCCGCTCACGAACCTGACCTTCGCCAAGGGCCTGAAGTCGATCCTGCGCCAGGATCCGGACATCATCCTGGTCGGCGAGGTCCGCGACGAGGAAACCGCCGAGATCGCGATCAACGCCGCGCTGACCGGCCACCTGCTCTTCTCGACGTTCCACGCGAACGATGCCAGCACCGCCATCCCGCGCCTCTTGGACATGAAGATCGAGCCGTACCTGCTGGCCTCGACGCTGAACGTCATTATCGCCCAACGCCTGGTGCGCCGGATCTGCACCAACTGCCGCTACAGCCAGACCGTCAAGCCCGAGCAGCTCGAGCAGATCCTGCCGAACGCGAAGCGCTACTTCCCCGCCAAGATGGTGACGCTCTACCGGGGCAAGGGCTGCGAGGCCTGCAACGGCAACGAGTACAAGGGGCGGATCGCCCTCTTCGAGTTCCTGCCGATCACGCCCGAGATGCAGGAGCTGATCCTCAAGAACCCGTCGGGCAAGGAAATCGCCGACCTCTGGAAGACGCAGGGCGGGACGACGATGTTCGAGGACGGCATCGAGAAGGTGCTGTCCGGCGTGACGACGCTCCAGGAGCTGGTGCGCGTCGCCGCACCGCCGGACGCGTAAGGGCGTGGCTATGGGGCAGCCAGCCACGCCGAAACCGAAACGGGCCGGAACCCGATCCCTCGATCTCATTGGGATCGGGCCGGAGCGCGACCAGTTCCTCGAGAACTTCTCACTCCTCATGTCCTCGGGCACGGGCGTCTTGGTGGCGCTCGAGAGCCTGGCCAAGGATGCCCGCTCGGCCGCGATGCGCCGGATCATCGGCGGGATTAAGGAGGATGTCGACGCCGGCCACCCGCTCTCGGCTGCGCTCGACGCCAGCGGCATGCTCTCGCCGCAGGTTATCTCGCTCATCAAGATCGGCGAGGAGTCGGGCCGGTTGCCGGAGAACCTGAAAGTCGTTGCCGTCCAAGCGCAGAAAGAGCGGCTGTTCCAGTCGAAGCTCATCTCGGCCATGATCTACCCGGCGCTCGTGTTCACGATCACCGTGCTCGTCGGGCTCATGATCGCCTGGTTCGTGCTGCCGAAGCTGTCGCTCGTCTTCGGCCAGCTGCGGATCGAGCTGCCGCTCATCACCAAGATCCTCATCGGGATCGGCCAGTTCCTCAACCACTACGGCATCATCGCCGTACCGGCCGCGGCTTTCCTGTTCCTACTCTCGATCTACGTGCTGTTCGTCGCCAAGCCGACCCGCGTCATCGGCGAGAGCCTGGTGCTGGCGTTGCCCGGCCTGCGCCGGATCGTGGTCGAGGTCGAGCTCGCCCGCTTCAGCTACGTCATGGGGACGCTCCTGCACGCCGGCCTGCCCGTGCTCGACACCCTGCAGTCGATCGAGAACGCGACCCCGTTCGTGCACTACCGGCGGCTGTACAGCCACCTGCGCAAAAATATCGAGGAGGGGCAGACCTTCAAGACCAGCTTGGAGACCTACCCGCACGTCAACCTGCTCATTCCGGTCCCGATCCAGCAGCTCGTGAACGCCTCGGAGCAGTCCGACACGCTGGCGGATTCGTTTATCCGCATCAGCGACCTGTACGAGGAAAAGACCGATATTACCACCAAGAACCTGGTCGTCATCATCGAGCCGGTGATGCTCGTGGTGGTCTGGCTCGGCGTCATGTTCGTGGCGATCGCGGTCGTGCTGCCGATCTACAAGCTGGTGGGCGACTTCACGAACGCGACCGAGCCGGTCACGGCCGCACCGACGCCTACGCCCACTGCCACCGATCCCAACACGACCGAGGCAGCCCCGGCCCAGACCTCGGCGGTCTCGGCGCCGACCGCCGACCTGGCGGCACTGCCCGACGACGGCGTGACCGTACCGACCGTACTGGGGGCGCGGA
>JAYRIO010000051.1:0-3882 GCA_041906745.1 Patescibacteria group bacterium | reverse complement strand
GGATCGCCGAACCCGCACTCTGTCTCCGACGTTGAGACCGATCTGCGAGGGATCATCCAGCAGTACGGGAAGTACCTTGAACATCTGCTGGCGAACGGTCCCAAGACAGACCTGAAAGGCCCACCGCCCCGGGGACCGGGTTGGTAGGTATAGACGCGCTGTCATAGGACAGCGCTTTTCTTTTGTCGGCGTTCGCGTAGGCTCTAGGCATAGGAAAGGAGCACATCCATGAAAGTACTCCTCAAGCAAGCGGTGCCGCATCTGGGACTGCCGGGTGATGTGAAAGAAGTGAAGGACGGGTACGCCCGTAACTACCTCATCCCGCAAGGGTTCGCGGTCTTGTCGTCGGACCCGATGGCGCGGAAAATCATGGCCGAGTTGGGTACGGTCCGTGCCAAGGCGGAGCAGGATGCCCAGAAAGCCGAGGCCTCGGTGAAGCAGTGGGAGGGCAAGACGGTCGAGCTGACGGTCAAAGCCAACCCCGACGGCACGCTCTTTGGCGCAGTTACCAACCGGGACATCGCCGAGTCGTTGGGTGTCGACGCGAAGGACGTCCACTTTGAAAGTACCAAGGTCGCCGGTGAGTCTACGGCGGTGGTTGACCTGGGATTCGGCGTCACGGCCGAAATTCCTGTTATCATAGCTGCAGAAGGCAAGGCCAAGGCGCGGTCGCGCCGCTAAACTCGTGGTGGAGGGGCAGGGGTGGCAGTCGGTCCGCTACATTTGGATCCCAGCTGGGAAAAGCTCGAGGAGCCTGGAAAGGCGCCTGCTTCGCCGTCGGCCCCGGTTGCTCCGGTAGCGAAGAAAGAGCCGCTACCCCTTCCGAAGCAGCCCGCAGCGACAACGCCCAGTATCCCCAAGCCAGTTGCAGATGCGGGTACCACACTCTCGGCCGCACGGAAGATCAAGTTGCCCCGTTGGCTCTACGCCGTGGCCGGATTGGCGGTGCTTGCGGGCATCCTGGTTGGCTTGAGCGAGTACGGCGTGCTCTCGCTGGGCATCGAGCAGTTTTGGGGACTGAGTAACCGGGCCGAACGGGCGATCCCCGTGGCTGCGGCAGCCCTTGCCGGTGCTGGCAACTACCAAGTCACCGGCAAGATCACGCTCGACCAGCTCGGCTCAACGAGCGGGGCGACGCCGACGGCCAGCTCGCTCCTCATCGAGTTCGTCCAGCACCGGAACGGTACCAAGTCGCACACCACCGGGAACGTCACCTTCCACCCGGCAGCTGGCCAAGAACAGTTGTTGGGGCCGCTGTTGGCGGGTGGCGCGCCGGTCGCCTTCGACCTGATCGCCTCGGACGCCGAGCTGTTCGTGCATGTCGACAAGCAGGATCCCGACGGCCAGTACGAGCGGTTCCTGCCGAGCGACGTCACGTACCTGGGCCTGAAGCAGGCCGGCTGGTCGTCGTTCGTCGACGGCCTGGCAGCGTCGCTCAGCAAGGGCGCGCGGTTGCCGAAAGCACGGCTCGAAAACGTCTCGACGAAGGGCTACACGACGCAGGTGGCCGCCGCCGCGCTCCTTGGCCAGTTCAGTACCACCCAGTTCGCCGACGCCGGTCCGTTGACCGCCACGGCCAACGTCGGGATCGGGGACAAGCGGCCGTACAGCGTGACGCTCGCCGGTCCGATCGCAACCAAAAGCCTGAAGGCCAACCTGACCGCCTCGGCCGACTTCGGCTCGTTCGGCATGCAGGAAGCAGTGGTGCCGCCGACCGCCGACAAGATCAAGTCCCAGTCCGTACCGCTCTTTTTGAGCCAGCACGGCTTGCTGCAGGCCGATAGCCCGATCGGCCGCGACGTCCAGCGCAAGGCCGACCTCAATACGCTGGCGGTGGTACTGGTCGAGTATGCGGCGACGCAGAAGCCGTTCGGGTATCCCGTGACCGACGGCACGATCAAGCTCGACAAGGACAGCGCCGCGGGCAAGGCGATCGCCCCGTTCCTGCCCGAGCTGCCGAGCGATCCGCTCGCCGGCGACCGGTACTACGGCTACGCGAGCAATGGCGCCACCTTCACGCTGACCGCCTCGCTCGAGAACACGGGCGATCCGGCCGGCAAAGCCAGCGGGCCCTACTGGATTTACACGGTCTCGTCGCAGCCGTAATCCCCTAGGAAACGCCTGGTCGTTCAGGTAGCATGAACCGCAACACGCACAGAAAGGACTAGAACCTATGATGATCGTCTGGATTCTCTTGGGACTCTTGGTGCTCGCCATCGTCTGGGTGATCGGTGCCTACAACGGCCTGGTTTCGCTCAAGAACCGAACCGACGAGGCCTGGAGCGATATCGACGTCCAGCTGAAGCGCCGCTACGACCTGATCCCCAACCTCGTTGAGACCGTGAAGGGGTACGCCAAGCACGAGAAGCAGGTGTTCGACGACGTCACGAAGGCCCGGGCCGCGGCGATGGGCGCCGGCAGCTTGGAAGACAAGGCTGCCAAGGAAAACATGCTCACCGGCGCGCTGAAGAGCGTGTTCGCGATCGCCGAGAACTACCCCGAGCTCAAGGCCAGCCAGAACTTTCTGAGCCTGCAGGGCGAGCTGACGGACACCGAGGATAAGATCGAGGCCGCCCGCCGCTTCTACAACGGCAATGTCCGCGACTTCAACACCAAGCTGCAGGTCTTCCCGACCAACCTCATCGCCCAGAACCTGGGGTTCAAAGCCCGCGAGTTCTTCGAGGCGGCAGCTGGTGAGAAGGAAGCGGTCAAGGTCAACTTTAGCAACTAAGGGAGGGTATTATGCCAGACGATATGACAGCCAAGAAGCCCATGGCGGGCGGGAACGATGCGGAGGAGAACAAGTTGTGGGCAGTGATCGGCTATTTCGGCCTGCTCTGTCTGATCCCGTTGCTTGCCAAGAAGGACTCGGCGTTCGCCCAGTACCATGCGAAGCAGGGACTGGTGTTGACAATCGTTGCGTTCGTGCTCGGGTTCATCCCGTTCGTAAACTTGCTAGCGTGGATCGTGACGCTCATCCTGTTCATCATCGGCATCATGAATGCGCTCAATGGCAAGATGGCGCCGCTGCCGGTCATTGGCCAGTACGCGGACAAGATCAACATCTAGCCCAGGGGGCCGGCTCCCTGCAAAAAGCGGGCGGTAGCGCCCGTTTTTTGGTAGAACTGAGCATATGAGCGCCGAAGCGATCTTGACCGAATCCTGGCAGCTGTTCAAACGCCACTGGCGCTACTTAGGCGTGATCGCAGCCATCAACTTCCTGGTCACACTGGCACTGAGCGTGGCGATCACCGTGTTCGGTCTGGGCTCGTTCGTGACGGTGGTGCTGGGCGGTGCCCGCAGCGCCAGCTGGCTGCCCGCGGCCTTGGGGGTGCTCGGCGTACTGCTCGTGGCCGCGGCGCTGCTGGCGCCGATCCTGAGCGGGGCGAGCATGCTCGGGTCACTTAGGGCAATCAAGGGCAAGACAGGTTCGCCCCTCGATCCCTACCGCGCGACCCTGGCGCAGTACGGCCGGTTGGCAGCGGTGCTGGCGGTCAGCGGCGGGGCGGTGTTCGTGGGCCTGGTCTGCCTGGTGGTGCCGGGCATCCTGGCCGCGATCGCGTTCGCCCCGGCTTTGTACCTGGCAGTGACGACGACCGACCCGGTGGGGCGGGTACTGGCCCGCTCGATCGAGCTTGGTCGTGCCCAGGCCGGCACGATCGCGCTCTTGCTACTAGCTCTCGGTGCCGGCTCGTTCGCCATCTCGTTCGCAGTCAGCCACCTGCCTGTCCTCGGCCCTGTGCTGGCCGGGTTCGTGAACGCCTGTGTCGGTGCGTACAGCACGCTCGCGCTTGCCGTCTTCGGCGCCAAGGCCGCGCCGGCGCCCCGCCGCGCCTAGCCCCGATCTACTCCTGTTGGTAGACTGTCAGCATGTATACAGAG
>JAYRIO010000050.1:0-1833 GCA_041906745.1 Patescibacteria group bacterium | reverse complement strand
TTTCTTCGCCTCGGCCTTCGGGGCTGCGTCGGTCTTCTTCGGTTCAGCCGGCTTCGGCTGGTCGACGAACGTGATCATGGATTCCTCGGCCGCGTCGCCGCGTCGGGTGCCCAGCTTGTACAGACGCGTGTAGCCGCCGGCCCGGTCGCCGATACGCGGTACGACGTTGTCGAGAAGGGCGCGGACCGCAGACGGGTTCCGCAGTTCGGCGACGAGGTTGCGATGGAGCGCGAGTTTCGCTGCCCCGGTGGCGTTGGCGGTTTTCCGTCCGGCCGTGATCCAGCGTTCGACGATCGGCCGCAGCGCCTTGGCTTTCGTGGTCGTGGTGGTGACGTGGCCGTGCTCAATGAGCGAGATGCCCATGTTGGTGAGCAGGTGCCGTTGCTTGTCAGCAGTACGTCGGAACAGCAGGGCCATTCGTTACTCCGCAGCCTCGTCGTCAGCTTTCTTGCTGGCGCGCTTCTTGGTGGTTTTCTTCGCAGGCTTGTCCTCGGCGCTGGTTTGGGCAGCGGCCTGGGCGGCGTCGCGGACGATGCCGAAGTGCTCGACCAGGATCTGCGCGGCGCGCCCCATGGCGTCGGCCGGCGTGACGGTGCCGTCAGTGGTCAGCTCGAGCGTCAGCTTGTCGTAGTTGGTCTGTCCGCCGACGCGGGTGTGTTCCACGTCGTAGTGGACGCGCTTGATCGGGCTGAAGATCGAGTCGACCGCGATCGTGCCCAGTGGCAACTTGTCGTTGCCCTTGCGCTCGGTCGGGACATAGCCGCGGCCGCGTTCGATCGTGACGTCCATCGACAGCTTGCCGTTCTTGTCGAGCGTGGCCAGGTGGTGGTCGGCGTCCGCGATCGTGATGTCGGCGTTGGCCGTAAAGTCGCCCGCCGTCACGACGCCGGGCCCCTTCTTTTCAAGATGGATGACGACCGGCTGTTCGGATTCGGAACGGACGCGGAGGGACTTGAGGTTCAGGATCAGCTCCACGATGTCTTCCTTCATACCCTTCATGGTGGTGAACTCGTGGTCGGCGCCGGCAATCTTGACGTACGACACGGCAGCGCCTTCGAGCGAGGTCAGCAGGACGCGGCGGAGCGAGTGGCCGATCGTCATGCCATAGCCAGGCACCAGCGGCTCGATCACGAACGTGGATACCCGCTCGGACGTGGGCTGTTCGGTGATCGTCATTCGTTCGGTATCAGGCAGGGTATACATAACGCTCCTTGGCTTATCGCGAGTAGAACTCAATGATCAACTGTTCCTCGATCTCGGTGCCGATCTCGTCGCGGCTGGGCACCGACAACACCTCGCCCTTGAACGCCGTCTTGCTTTCCGGCCGGAGCCAAACCGGGATCTCGTTCTCGGTCCGCTTGCGTGCGATCTTTACGAGCTCAATCGTCTGCTTCGGCGACACGTGCATCGACGGGATGGTGACTTTCTTGCCGTCGACCCGGACCAGGCCGTGGGTCACGTACTGGCGCGCCTGGCGGCGGGTATCGGCAAAGCCAAGGCGGTACACGACGTTGTCGAGCCGGAGTTCGAGCAGCTGCAGGAGACGCTCGCCGCTGTTGCCCGCGCTGCGCTGCGCCATGGCGTAGTAGCGGCGGAATTGCTTCTCGAGCATGCCGTACATTGCCTTCGCCTTCTGCTTTTCGAGCAGCTGGCGGCCGTATTCGGACTTCTTGCTCGGCCGGCGGCTGTTGCCGTGCTGTCCCGGCGCGTACCCGCGCTTCGTGAACGAGCTCTTCGGGCCGAGGCTGCGCTCGCCCTTCAGGAAGAGATTGACGCCGGCGCGGCGGCTTAACCGTTCTGTAGGTCCTGTGTAGCGTGCCATGGGATCTCCGT
>JAYRIO010000049.1:0-2015 GCA_041906745.1 Patescibacteria group bacterium | reverse complement strand
TCCTGATCTTTCCGGACGGCGCAAGTCGTAAATTTTACTATCTAGCTTTCCTGCCGATGTTAGTTTTTTTAGGCCTGCTGCCGCTCCGAAGATTTATCGCCGGAATGACGCTCGGCGCAGATGGCTTGCTTCAGCCGATTAATGGAGATCTTTTTTATTTGGTTCCTGCGTATTTGATTTTTTATTTTCTATGGGGGTTCTACCTCTTATATAAGAAGTATCAGTCGAGTAAGGGAATTATTCATTCGCAGATCTATTACTTGTCAGTAGGTATAGGACTGTTTCTGATTGGAGCAGTAATATCAGATGCTGTCCTGCCGGCTTTCGGATTCTTCCGCCTAATAACCTTTGGTCCGCTCTTCGTCATCTTTCTGACGGCATTCACAGCCTACGCGATCGTGGCGCATCGGCTGTTTGATATACGCGTCATCATCAAGCGGACCGTTATTTTCGCCGGTCTGTCGGCGTTTACGTTGTCGATGTATGCCGCCATCGTCTTCCTCTTCTCCGAGATCTTCGGATCCGGGACAGGCGCGGACGTGTTTTCGATCGCGACTGCCGCGCCCAACTTTATCGCCGCACTCGTGATCGCCATTACCCTTGACCCGTTGCGGAAGTGGCTGACCAATGTCACCGACGCGTGGCTCTTTAAGGGCGAGTACAAGCAGGAAGAGGTGCTGAAGAACCTGTCGATGACGCTTGCCAACGTGATCGACATCGACGAGGCGATCAAGGGGATGATGCGGGTGGTGGTCGAGCAGATGCGGCTGACCAAGGCGGCCGTGTTTATGCTGCATCCGAATGCCGGCGGCGCGAAGGAGCACGAGCATGAGCTGCGCGGCGTCGCGAAGGTGGGCGAGTTCGACGACGCGCTCTTGAAGCTGGCGCCGCAGGACATCCTGGTCGAGTACTTCGAGGAAATGGGGATCGAGCACGCGGAGCCGGTCGTGATAGAAGAGCTTGAGCGCATGGGCAAGACCGGCAACCCGCACCGGCCGGAATTCATCAAACGGGCGCAGGCGCTCGGGGCCTCGTTCCTGATGCCGCTCATTATCTCGCGCCAAGAAGCGGTGCCGACCGCGCCCGGCACGCCCACCCAGACCCGCGAGGTGAAGAACCTGATCGGCGTGCTGGCGCTGGGCGCCAAGAAGTCCGGCGATACGTTCTCGGACCAGGACATGCGCCTGCTGCAGATCGTGGCCAACGAGACGGCCGCTGCCATCGAGAAGGGCCGGTTCTTCGAAGAAGACCGCCTGAAGACCGAGTTCGTCTCGATCGCCAGCCACGAGCTGCTGACGCCGACCACCTCGATGAAAGGGTACCTGTCGATGATCCTGGACGAGGGCATCGGCAAGGTCGACCCGACGGCCCGCCAGTACCTCGATAAGGTCTACTCGGAAACGAACCGGCTGGCTGCGCTCGTGAAAGACCTATTGAACGTCAGCCGCATCGAGCGCGGGAAGATCGTGGTCGAGCCGACGGTCCAGGATGTCTGGGCGCTGGTGGCTCATGCCGTTGAGACGCAGGAGTTGAAGGCTAAGGAGCGGAAGCTCACGCTGACGGTCGAGGCGCCGAAGAAGGTGCTGCCGACGGTGTCGGTCGACGGCGACAAGCTGCTTGAGGTGTTCATCAACATTATCGGCAACGGCCTCAAGTACACCAAGAAGGGCGGGGTCAGCGTCTCGGCCACGGCTACGGCGACGCAGGTAACGGTGACGGTGAAGGATACCGGTATCGGGATCGCGCCGAACGACCTGCAGCACCTCTTTGGAAAGTTCTTCCGCGCCAGCAACTCCGACGAAACCGGCCAGACCGGTACTGGGTTGGGTCTGTATATTTCCAAGTACGTCACCGAGCTGATGGGCGGCACGATCACCGTGGACTCCGTCATCGGCAAGGGCACGACGTTCAACGTGGTGCTGCCGGTAGCCAAGGCAAGCAAAGTCGCGGCTGCCACGAAATCCGTAGTCGCAAAATAAAAAAGCACTTCGTTCCGCCCGATAGTCCTCGCGCGG
>JAYRIO010000048.1:0-2454 GCA_041906745.1 Patescibacteria group bacterium | reverse complement strand
CGGGTGCCGGCCAGTTGGCCGAGCCGGAAGACGACGCCGCGCTCGTACTGCCGGACCGTGCGCAACCCCGCAAGTAGATAGCAGACCAGTACAACCCCCAGCCAGAACAGCGATTCCATGGCGATCCTTTGGATTCGATGGGTACGGGCCCATCCTACCAGGAAAGCGTGCTGGCTACACCTGGGTGGGCGGTTGGTCGGCAATCGGGAGCGATACGGTAAAGACCGAGCCTTTGCCGAGTTCGCTCGTAACGTCGATCCCGCCGCCCAGCGAACCGGCGAGCTGCTTCGCGATCGACAGGCCGAGCCCGTAGCCCTCGACCTGCTGCTTGGTCCGTGACTGGTCGGCGCGGTAGAACCGGTCGAAGATATGCGGGATATCGGAGGAGCGGATGCCGATGCCGGTGTCGCGCACCGCGATCTTGGCCGTCCCGTCGCTGCGCTGTACGCGTGCCGTGACGACCGCGTCCGACTTACTGTACTTGATGGCGTTGTCGAGGAGGATGACCAGGAGCTCGTGGAGGCTATCAGTCGATCCACGGACGTAGAGCGGATGCGTAGGCAGCTCGTTCTTGATCGTGATCGCATGGTGGGCCGCGACCGGCTCCAGTGCTCGGCTCGCCGCGGTCACGGCTTCGCCCAGCTCAATGAGTTGGCCGGTTGGTTCGGCGGCGCCTCCAGGCAGCGACAGCTTCAAGAGCTGCTGCGTCAGCCCTTTCATCTTCGTCACTTCCTCGAGCGTGCTCCGCATGGTCGACCGGAGTTCGGATGCCGGCAGGCCGTCGTCGCGGAGCGCGACCTCGAGCTCGGTTTCCATCACCGCGAGCGGTGTCCGCAGCTCGTGCGAGGCATCCGAGGCGAACCGCTCCTGCGCTTCCATCGCGGTTTCGAGCGGCTGCAGGGTCCGCCGCGCCAGTGCGTAGCTGGCAATGCCGCCCAACACCAATGTTGCCAGATTGAAGAGATACAGGTTCATCCGCAGGTGCTCACGGGCCTCGCGCAACTCGCCCTCGCGCGTGTCTTGGATGTCGAGGAATCCGCCCTGCTGCAGGGCGCTAAAGAGCGGATCTTGGCGCCGGGCGCTGGTAGCGAGCTCATTCGACGATACGCGAAAGAGCACGATGCTGAACGAGACGCTCAGTGCCATGATGAGCGCCAGGTACCAGAGTGTCAGCCGGAACGCGGCGGAGTGGATCATGCGCCCGGCCTTGTGCCGAGCCGGTACCCGAAGCCGCGGACCGTCTGGATAAGCCGTGGGCCCGGGAACGGTTTTTCTAGCTTGTCCCGCAAGTACTTCATGTATACCTCGACGGTATTCGGCAGGACATCGGCATCGAAGTCCCAGACGTGCTGGATGATCGTATCCTTCGACACGATCTGGTAGGGGTGGCGCATCAAGAATGACAGGAGGGCGAACTCGGTCTTCGAAAGCTCGACAAGCTGTCCGGCGCGACGAACCTCGAAGGTGGTCGGGTCGAGGACGATGTCCGCGACCGTGAGCTTTGTCGCGGCCACGGCCGCAGGTCGGCGCGCGAGCGCCCGCAAGCGGGCCAGCAGCTCGTCGAACGAGAACGGCTTCACCAGGTAGTCGTCGGCTCCGGCGTTCAGCCCCTCGACCCGGTCGGCGACGCGGTCCTTGGCAGTCAGAAGCAGGATCGGAGTGTGGTTCCGCTGCGCCCGCAGTGCCTGGCAGACCTTAATGCCGTCGATGCTGCCCGGCAGCATCCGGTCAAGGATGATCAGGTCGTAGGGTTGGACCACCGCTTGCGCCAGGCCGTCATCGGCGGTCTGGCTCAGGTCCACGACGTAGCGCTCTTGGGTGAGGCCACGCTTCAACGCATTGGCCAGCTTTGGTTCATCTTCAATGACAAGGACTCGCATGCGGGCATTGTACCTGATGGCGGCTGAGAAGGAGCTGAATCTGTGGTAGGATTGCGAGGATGAAATACCAGACAGTCATTCTTTCTACGTTCGTAATAACCGTGTCAATGCTCGGATCGTACGGCCTCATGCAGCAGGTGCTGCGCCAATCGGCCAACGACCCGCAGATCCAGCTGGTCGAGGATGCGGTCGCTCGTCTTGAGGCCGGCGAGCAGCCGTCGGCAGTCGTGCCGCCGACCCGCGTCGACATCGCGACCAGCTTGTCGCCGTTCGTGATCGTGTACGCACTCGACGGGACGCCGCTGGCGGGATCGGGCGTGCTCGACGGCACAATGCCGACGGTGCCAATCGAATTATTGCACGGTGGACCTGAGCCGGCCGGCCCGCTGACCGGAAGTTACTTGGCGGAAACCTGGCAGCCGCGACCAGGCATACGCCACGCGGTCGTGACAGAACAGACAAGCGGGGCGAATGGCGAAACCGTGCTCGCTGGACGATCCCTTGTCGAGGTGGAGCGGCGCACACGGTCAATCGGGCAGTTGGCGCTGCTCGTCTGGCTCGGCGGGACCGTCTG
>JAYRIO010000047.1:0-3579 GCA_041906745.1 Patescibacteria group bacterium | reverse complement strand
CGCCCTTCTCTTTCAACTTCTCGACCATCGCCCCGATGTCATCGACTTCGAAAGCTATGTGGCGGATGCCGGGAGTATTTTCCGAGGAAGGCTGGATGCCCTGCTCATCAACCGGCGAGAGGTATTGTACGAGCTCCAAACTCACGCCGCGATCCGCAGTCTGCAGCCACACAAGTTTCGTTCTGGCGCCCGGAAGGCCAGTTGTCCGCTCAAGCAGTCCTCCCTCCATCGTCGTTTCTCCCTGCACCTCAAGTCCAAGCTCGACAAAGAAATCCTTTGCAGCAGTCAGGTCCTGCACGACAATACCGATATGGTCGATGGTGCGTACCTTCACAAACCTCCTACCGACCTATCTTTACGAGCGGCATTATGCGACCGGATAACGGATGACAGTTTTCAGCCGCTCCGGCTTGGTCCGGCGGGGATCGCTCAGGTAGATCTCGTGGTGCTTGCCACGGACGTGCAAACCCTGGTCGGCGATGTACGTCCGTAAGCGCGCGATCGTCGGCTCCTCGGCACTGTACGGACCGACATGGAGCACCTGGGCGGATGCGCCCTCATCGATCGTTTCCAGTTTGCCCAGCTCGTACTTGATATCGGGATGTTTGGCGCTCGCTTGCACGCGGGCCGCTTCGAAGAGCGGCTTCGGGACAAACGACGGCACCATAAGGTAGGCCATCCAGCGGAGCGTCTTGGCATCGGTAATATCGAACGTACCCGACTTCGTGCTCCACCAGAGCGTTTCCAGCGCACCGACCTTGTAGTCGAAATAGCCGTCGGGCCGCTCAAGTTTCTGGAACTTCAGGCCCATCTTGAGCGTGTAGGCAAGGCCGTAGAGCACGCCGATCGCCTGCTCGTACTGCTTCGAGCTGGGTGGCTGGTTGCCAGATACGGCGATCGCCTGGATCGGCGGAATGACCAGCTGCTCGGGCTGGCGTGGCACCTTCATGTACAGGTCATTGAGGAATGCCGTGTATTCGGCCGCCGAGGTGATCGATTCCGGTCGGGGCAGCTGTTTCATACCATCACTCACCGGAATCGGACCGGTAGTACGACCTGGTCGTCGCGATCGGCCTGGCCGGACGGGTTCTCTTTCTTGAGGATCAGCTGTCCGGTCGCCGTGGCCGGCTGGTCGAAGGTGAGACTGGCGGAGAACGGCGTGAGCTCGCTCGTCATCCAATCACCCAGCACCTTACCCGTGGTTTGGGCCAGCGTCTTGCCAGTGTCGTCTTGGAGCACGATCGGGAAGCTGGCCTCGAACGACCAGCTGCCCGGCACTTGGCCGATGATACCCAGCGGGCTGGCGACACGCCCGTCCTTCAACGGAGCATCGATACGAATGTCGATACCGTGTGCCGAGTGATACACCGTGGCGTCGGTCAGCTGGGCCGGCTGCGTACCTGTTCCGGCCGCGGCGTTGGTGTCTGTCAGCTCCTGGATCTGCTTGCGCAGATTCTGGTCTTCCCAGTACATCCAGACACCCATGCCAACCAGACCGAGTAGCAGGATAACCACCAGTGCGTTCTTCATGTCCCTAGCATGCTCCTAGGCAAAAGGTTTTGCAACGGCAGGCGCCGTTCCATCGCAACGAAAAAACGACTCGCACGAGTCGTCTTCGATGGCGGGCGCGACCGGATTCGAACCGGCGATCTCCACCGTGACAGGGTGGCGTGATAGGCCACTACACTACGCGCCCAGATTTGGAACTGGCTCACTATACAACAGGTGTAGGCGAGCGACAAGCCTACTCGGCCGACGGGTGGTAATAGGTACGGATACGGTAGTCGTTCCGCACCGATTCGAGCCAGTCTTCGAACGATTGCTGGATCGTGCCGCGCTTTTCGAGGATCTCGATGACATGGAACCCGAAATCGGACTTGACCGGCGTCGTAATGAGGCCGACGGGGTTCGTGAAAATAGCCGATTCGATTGCCGGCAACTGCTGGCCTCGGGCGACGAACCCGATCGTGCCGCCGTTGTCGCGCGATTCGGCGTGCTGCGAGTACTGCTTGGCCAAGTCCTCGAACTTCTCGCCGCCCTGCAGACGCTTGACCAGGTCGTTGGCCTGCGCCTCGTCGGTTACCAGGATTTGACGGAAGTTGACCTGTTCAAGCAGCTGCTCGCGCACCTTGTTCTCCAGCAGCCGGACGCGGATCAGGTCCCGCAGCTGGCCCTGGCTCGAACCGTAGAGGTCTTTGAGGATCGTGTTCAGCTCATCCCGGCTGACCTGCTTCGGCTCGCCGCCCCCGCCCTGCGCCACCAGGATATCGTTGTACGCCGCGTCGATCTCTTTGTCGCTTACTGACAGGTGCGCGTGCTTGGCCGCACGCTCGACAGTTCGGTTCGAGACCACCAGCTGGATGACTTGGTCGTCGACAGGCGTGGCAGTGTCGATCGCCTGGCCGTTCTGCTGCGCCCGGTCGATGAACGTCTTAATGAACGTCCGGTACGCCAAATACTGGCGCGCCCAGATGAACTCGCCATCCACCCGGGCAACCGGGATCGGCAGCCACGTGGCGGCGGCAAGGATCTTGGGCGATTGGGAGCCGGACAGGAACGCACGCCCTACCCAGACCGTCGTGGCGATGTAAGCCGCGACAAGGGCCACCAGAACCCACGGAACAGCGGCCGGGATCCGGAACGGTTTGTGCGGCGTCGGGTGCGGGGCGTCGGCCATACTAGTACTCCATCCAGCGGGCGGTGGCGGCAGTGCCTGCGATTGCGAATACTACCACTGCCAACGGTACCGCAAGCCCACGCACCGACAGCCGGTGATGCTGGGCATGCTCGATAATCTCAAGGCCAAGGAACCCGACCGCGGTGATCATGAGCGCCTGCGACGGGAAGTTGACCGGCCAGAACAAGAGGATCAGGAAGGTCTCGGCCAGGGTGATACCGACGGCCTGGGCCATGATCCAGGAGTGCAGCTCGTGGATCGAGGTCATCCAGTACACGAACAGCGTCGAGGCAGCGTACAGCAGGAAGAACCCGGCCACCTGCCCGCCAGTGCTGAAGCGGTCGTGCGCCTGCATGGCAAGCAGCGACCAGATGAAGATGCCGTACAGCCCGTACACCGACCGCGTCGTGGCTGCTTCCGGCAGCGCCACGAGCGCCAACGCCAAGGCGGACACGCCCCACAGCAGCTCGGAGTGCGGCGACAAGGCAAGCAGCAGGGCCGCGCCCGCTACAACCAGCCCCCGTCCCGTCAACCGGTGCCGAAGGAGCGAGTTGAGGTTCATGGAGCCAGATCGGTGGGTTTGTAGTCGGTACCCAAGATAAGTTGCAGGTCGGCGGTCGTGCCGGCCGGGCGGGTACGCTGCGTCAGTACCGCGTGCAACCGGTCGGTCAGGAAGCGGGCCGTGAACGGCACCTTGCCGGCCGTAAAGTCATACAGGGTGGTGGTAGCGGTCTTGTCGGTGGTATCGATCGAGCTGATAGTGTACCCCAACGCCTCAAGGTCCAGCTCGAGCTCGTGCGCCGTGCCAGCCTCGCCGGTGCCGTTCAGAATCTCGATCTTGGCCTTTTCTTTTGTAAGGTTCGGGTCGGTAAACAGCTCGTGCGCGATCCGTTGGATGTCCT
>JAYRIO010000046.1:0-1608 GCA_041906745.1 Patescibacteria group bacterium | reverse complement strand
GGTACAGCTCGCGCCATCGTGCGACCTGATCGGCGGTCGCCTGCCAGTTCGCGACGGGTCCGTCGCATGGGAACGTCGGGCAGAGCGGGTCGGGCGGGGCGTCCGGCGTGGAGCGGCGCTTCGGCGCCGTCTCCGCGCAAGCATCCGGAGGATGCTCCTCCAGAGACAAGAGACCATTACCAAGAGACAAGAAACAAGAGACAAACGGGCCGGTCTGGTGCTCGTCCGGTTCTTGCACCGGACTGGAACCGGACTCGTCCGGTGCTGGGATCGTGCTGCCGGGCTCCTTCATGTGCACGTGCTGGTGTTTTGCGAACGAGCGGATCGCGATAAAACGCCTCCCGCCGTTCAGGTAACGCACGATAAACCGGCCTTTTGCCAGTTCGTCGAGCAGAGGTTCCGCGTCGACTGGATCGTAAGGAAGCAGTCGTGCCTTGATCTGTTTCGGCCGGTCCTCAAGGCGGCCTTCGCGGTCGGCCTCGGTCCAGAGGGCGATGAACAGCAGCCGGGCAAGGGGCGAAAGCCCGCCGATGTCCTCGTCAGTGAAGTAGGACGGCTTGATGCTGCGAAGTCGGGGCATGGGCTATCCCCGCGGCGGCTTGTAGGATTCGGTAAGGCCCATCAACTCGTTGAGGAAGCGGCTCCACGAGGTGCACCTGTAGGCCAGCCGCAACACCTCATCGAAGGGCACCCCGGACCCCAGCGCGATCCTGATGTCCTGGTCGCAGTCGTAGGGCACGCGGCCAAAATGCTTTCGCGCAGCCGCGGCAATCCTGATCGTGTAGGCCCGGACCGGATCATCGCGCTCGACACGACGGTTCCGCGCAACACCCCCAAGCTTGGCGAGCAACGTCTCGATGCTCGCCTGCGTCGGCGTCTCGTCCTCCCAGACGATGTACACGTCGGCAGCGGCATGAAGGGCGTCAAGCAGTTCATTCAAGCCGAACATCCGAATCAGCTTGGCGATTTCCCGCCGCCCCGTGTCTGTGAGTCGGTGGCCCGATGTGACGTTCGCGAACTCCACCTCGAACGCGTCAACCGTCTGCTCGTTCAGCCCGGCGAGCGCCGTCCTCCATTCGACCATCATCTCGAGCTGTTCGCGCCGCTGGTTCAATTCCTCAAGCTGCGCGCGCTGTTTCTGGACGGCGGACTGATCGGACAGCGGTCGTGATCCCTTCCCACCGTTGCAGTCGGCGCACGAAGTAATCAGGTTGAGAATGTCGTCCGTGCCGCCCTCAGCGACGGGCTTGATGTGATCGACATGGAGCAGTACTTCCGGGGCCGAACGGCCACAGTACTGGCACTTGAACGAGTCTCGTTTGAACACCTCGAATCGCGTTTTCTTTGACATGCTTTTTCGGGACATTGGTCTATCCTCCCACTCATAGCCTAGTACCGCACCGGCCATCCGTTGATTGGTAGTCGGCCGCGTAGAACTTGAACCAAGGCTGCATCACTTGGCCTCGAGTTCCTCTGGCAACGGGAACAGCTCCTCGGCCGCTGACGTGATCGAAGACTCGCCGGTCTTGTCCAGAAACGCCCGGACGGCGGTCTCGGTCTTCCTGTAGAGGATGTGTGGCGGAAGGAACGCGCGCTCCGTGGCCCCGG
>JAYRIO010000045.1:0-12208 GCA_041906745.1 Patescibacteria group bacterium | reverse complement strand
GAAGCTCTCGTTCTTCGGCGCTGCCGGCGAGGTGACCGGCAGCAACTACATCCTTGAAACCTCGCGGTCGCGGGTCGCCATCGACTGCGGCGCGTTCCAGGGCGGGAAGGAGCAGGAACTCAAGAACGCCGCCCCGTTCATCTATGACGCCGCCGCGGTCGACGCCGTCATCCTCACCCACGCGCACCTCGACCATGTCGGCCGGCTGGCGAAGCTGGTCAAAGCCGGTTTCGGCGGCCCGATCTGGTCGACGCCGGCCACGAAAGAGCTGGCCGAGCTGATCATGCTCGACGCCGCCTCGATCATGAGCCACGAGGAGCTGAAGTTCGGCGATACGCCGCTCTACGAAGAGCAGGATGTCTACCAAGCGCTCCGCCAGTTCAAGACCATCGACTACGAAACCAAGACCGAGATCGCCGACGGCGTCACCGTCCGTCTCGTCGACGCCGGCCACATCCTGGGTTCGGCCTCGGTCGAGCTGTGGGCAGACGGCCAGAAGATCGTATTTTCGGGCGATATCGGCAATGTGGGCGCACCGATCATCCAGGATCCGACGAAGCTAGACGAAGCTGACTACCTTATTTGCGAGTCGACCTACGGCGGCCGGACCCACGAGGCCAAAGAGGCGCGGCTCGAGGTGCTACGGTCCGTCGTCGCCTCCTCGGTCGAACACCGCGGGGTACTGCTCATTCCCGCGTTCGCGTTGGAGCGCAGCCAGGAGCTGCTGTTCGATCTCAACAGTCTGCTCACGTCCGACGAGCTGAAGCGGCTGCCGATCTTCCTGGATTCGCCGTTGGCGGCCAAGACGACCGAGGTCTTCCGCCGGTTTCCGGAATACTACGACAAGGAAGCCACCGACCTCACGAAGGCCGGCGTCGACTTCTTTCATCTGCCGAACCTGTCGTTCACGGAGTCGGTCGAGGAATCCAAGCGGATCCGCACGGTCGCGCCGCCGAAGATCGTGATCGCCGGGTCCGGCATGATGACCGGCGGACGGATCAAGTTCCACCTGCGCGACTACCTCGCCGAGCCGACGACGACGCTCTTCATCGTCGGCTATCAGTCCGAAGGGACACTGGGGCGGCGGCTGCTCGACGGCGTCAAGCACGTCGACCTGTTTGGCGAGCCGGTCGCGGTCAATGCCCGGATCGTTGCCTGCGGCGCGTTCTCGGCCCATGCCGACCACCCGCAGCTTATGGCCTGGCTCAAGGCAGTGAAGTCGCCCGTCAGGGAACTGTTCCTGACCCACGGCGATCCAACTGGGTCCCAGGCGCTCAAGACCGCTGTCGAGGCCGAGCTCAAGTGGGACGCGACCCGACCCCGCTTCGGGCAGTTCGTCACGCTGGGGGCCTGATGCCTGCCACCGTCTACATCGCCGCCGACCATGCCGGTTTCGAACGCAAAGAGGCGTTGAAAGCGGCGCTCGACGCCGCCGGCTATGCGGTCGAGGATCTGGGCGCTCCCGCGCTGCAACCCGACGATGACTATCCGCCATACGCGTTCGCGCTGGCTGACCGCGTGGCAGCGAGCGCCGGGTCGCACGGGATCTTGCTCTGCGGCAACGGCCAAGGCGTCTGCATTGCGGCCAACAAGGTCGCGGGCATCCGTGCGGCCACGGCCGTGACGCCGGACATGGCCCGCTCAACGCGGAATGATGACGACGCGAATGTCCTCTGCCTGCCGGCACGATTCGTGAGTGACGAGGCTGCGTTCGCCATCGCCAAGACCTGGCTGGAAACACCGTTTTCTGCCGAGGAACGCCATCGGCGCCGCCTCGGACAGTTGCACGACCGAGACCATGCCTGACCAGCCGACGATCATTCCCGCGCTGCTCGGACTCACAAGCGTGGAGGTCGAACGGCAATTCAATCACGTTCGTAACTTGAGTCCCATCATCTCCTACGACGTTTCTGATGGCGTCTTCGTTGCGCCGAGCACGCCCGGCCCCGAACGGTTTCCCATGCCAGCTGACGGCCAGCGTGTCTGGTGGCATCTCATGGTTGAGCGGCCAGCTCGCTACATTGCCGCTTGCCTCACGCGGCCGACGGACGCGATCTTCGTGCACGCTGAGGCGCAGCGGTTGAGCGAGGTGATCTGCGAGATACGGTCTGGCAGTGTCAAGGCTGGACTCGTGCTGAATCCGACCACGCAGCTGTCGGCGGTGAGCGAAGAGGTGCTCGCCCAGGTTGAGATCGTGCAGGTGATGACGGTCGAGCCGGGCGGGCAGGGGCGGCCGTTTCTTCCCGAGATGCTTGGAAAGCTCGATGAGATCAAGGCGCGCTGGCCCGGTAAGTTCCTGGCAGTCGATGGCGGCATCAACCGTGATACAATCAAGCAAGTACGTGCGCACCAGCCGGATTTCCTACTGGTTGGCAGCGCGCTCACGAAAGCAACGGACGCCGTAGCGGCGTATCAGGCCTTAGCCGAAGCGGTCTGAGCAGGGCAGGAGGGGCATGACAGTCCAGCAGATGGAAAAGAAGGCGAACGACATCCGCCAGGACATCATCAAGATGCTCGTGGCGGCCGGATCGGGCCACTCGGCCGGGCCGCTCGGGATGGCTGATGTCTTTACGGCGATGTACTTCGGCGTGCTGCATCATAAGCCGAAGCAGCCCGACTGGCCCGAACGCGATCGCTTGGTGTTGTCGAACGGCCACATCTGCCCCGTGCTCTACGCCACGATGGCCCACGCCGGCTACTTTCCAGTGTCCGAGCTGAAGACCCTGCGGAAGTTCGGCACCCGGCTCCAAGGACACCCGCACCGCGGCGCCCTGCCTGGGATCGAATCGACCTCCGGGCCGCTCGGATCGGGACTGTCGCAAGCGGTCGGCATGGCGATCGCCGGGCGAATGGACGGTGCGCGGTGGCACACCTACTGCCTGCTGTCAGACGGCGAACATGATGCGGGCAACACCTGGGAAGCGGTACTCTTGGCCGGCAAGCTGCGCTTGGCCAACCTGACCGCGATCTTGGACCGGAACAACATCCAGATCGACGGCGTCACGGAAGACATCCTGCCGCTTGAGCCGCTCCGCGCCAAGTACGAGGCCTTCAACTGGCACGTGATCGAGATCGACGGCCACAACATCGAGATGGTCATCAACGCCACGAACGAGGCGCGGGCCGTACGCGAGAAGCCGACCATGATCATCGCGCACACCATTCCTGGCAAGGGCGTCAGCTACATGGAGAACGACTTCCACTGGCACGGCAGCCCGCCGGGTTTGATCGAACCGGCCGGCTCGCCGCCCAAGGCCGAACAGGTCCGCGCCGCACTGCGCGAGCTGCGGACGCTCGGCGGCAAGATCAGGAGCGAACATGAGTGATCCACACTTGAATCCCTCCCTGTACGACAGGGACGTCGAACAGGTGCCGATCCGCAGCGGGTATGGCGACGGCTTGGTCGTTGCCGGCGAGCGGGATGGGCGGGTCGTGGCGCTCTGCGCCGACCTGACCGAATCCACGAAAACCCAAGCCTTTGCCGAGCGGTTTCCAGACCGGTTCGTCGAGATCGGCGTCGCCGAGCAGAACTTGGTGACGGTCGCGTCGGGCATGGCCGCGGCGGGCAAGATCCCGTTTATCACCAGCTACGCCACATTCTCCCCCGGGCGGAACTGGGAGCAGATCCGGACGACGGTCTGCTATAACGACCAGCCGGTCAAAATCATCGGCTCGCACGCCGGTGTCTCGGTCGGCCCGGACGGTGCCACTCACCAGGCACTCGAAGACATGGCGATCATGCGCGCCCTGCCGAACATGACCGTGATCGCGCCCTGCGACCACCTGGAGGCGAAGCGGGCGACGATCGCGGCGGCGAAGCACGACGGGCCGGTCTACATCCGGCTGGCGCGGGAGCGGACGCCGGTGATCACGACCGAACACACCCCGTTTGAAATCGGCAAATCACTCACGTTCGTTGAGGGATCCGACGTCACCCTGGTAACGTGCGGATCGCTCACGTATCAGGCCCTGTTGGCCGCACAGGCGCTGCGCACGCTGGGTGTGAATGCCGAGGTGCTCAATATGCACACCGTGAAGCCGATTGATGCCGACGCGCTCGTGGCCTCGGTCCGTAAGACCGGCTGCGTCGTGAGTATCGAGGAGCACCAGGTTACCGGCGGTTTGGGCGGTGCGGTCGCCGAGCTGCTGGCACGCTCCTATCCCGTGCCGCAGTCGTTCATCGGCATGCCGGACCGCTTCGGCGAATCCGGTGAGCCGAACGAGCTGCTGGCGCACTGCCACATGGTGGCTGACGACATCGTGGCAGCTGCCCGTGACGCGGTCGCCCGGAAGCCGAAGTCGGTCCGTACTACGCCGGCCAAGCGAGCGGCGAGCGGCAAGCACGCTGCCTCGCGACGGAAGAAGGCCTGATGCTCCTGTTCTTCCATGGCGAGGAGTGCGAGCACTGCCGGGCAATGGCCCCGCTCGTGAAGCGGCTGGAGCAGGAGTTCGGCGTCCAGGTCGATCGGAAGGAGACCTGGCACGATCCGGCGAACGCGAAGCTGCTCGTTGACACCTATGATCCGGACGGGACCCGGTGCGGCGGCGTACCGTTTTTTTATAACACCGAGACGAACCAGTGGCGGTGCGGCGAGATCGGGTACGACGAACTGAAAGCCTGGGCCGGGGTGACGGATGTCCGCTAAGCTGCGGACTGTCTTCGAGGCTGCCCGCCGTGAGGGCTGGGCGCTGGGCGCGTTCAACGTGTCGAACCTTGAAGAGGTGAAGGCCGTGCTGCAGGCCGCCAAGACGCTCGAGGCGCCGGTGATCATCGAGGCGTCCCCGGGAGAATCCGGGTATTTCGGCATCCATACCCTGCGTGCCGCCGTGACGGAGCACCGGTCAACGCTTGGCGTGCAGGCCTGGCTCAACTTGGACCATGCCGTCGAGGAAGGCGCGGTGCAGGCTGCCATCAAGGCGGAGTTCGATGCCGTCCATTACGACGGCAGCCTCGAGGAGCGGTCGGCGAACATCGCCGGGTTGCGCCGGGTCGTCCCGGTCGCGCACCGGCACGGTATCTTAGTGGAAGGCGAACCCGACCACATTACCGGATCTTCGACGACCCACACGAAGGGGCTCGAGGCGCTGCAGGATGCGGCCACGTACTCCGACCCCGACGCGTTCGAGGCCTTCGTACGGGAAAGCGGCGTCGATACCGCGGCGGTCTTCATCGGCAACGTCCACGGGCTGTACGACACGCCGAAGCGCCTGGATCTTGAGCGGCTCAAGCGCCTGCGCGAACGGGTGGCCTGCTTCCTGTCGCTCCATGGCGGCTCAGGGATCCCGGACGCCGACGTGAAAGCGGCGATCAAGCACGGCGTCACCAAGGTCAATGTCAACAGCGAGCTCCGCCAGGCGTTCCTGGCCGGCTTGCAGGCGGCGACGAAGCACCCCGAGGAGCTCGCGCCGTACAAATACCTACCCGAGGCGGTCGCGGCGGTGCAACGGGTCGTCGAGCGGAAGATCAAGCTGTTTGGTAGTGTCGGGAAAGCAACCTCCCGCTGGGTGCACCGTTCGCTCAGCTAGCAAAGGAGACCGATGTTCGATGTACTCTCGATCGGGGATACGCAGCTCGACACCGTCATGGTACTGACGCCCGACGAAGTCGAGATCAAGTGCCAGCTCAATGCCAAGGACTGCCTGATGTGCCTTGACTACGCCAGCAAGGTGCCGGCGTCGCAGTGTTACGAGATGGTCGCCGGCAATGCCGCCAACGCCGCGGTGACGGCGGCGCGGCTCGACGGCAAGACCGCTTTCTGGACGCTCCTCGGCCATGACGATATCGCCGACCGCCAGCTCGAGCACTTCCGGAGCGAGGGGATCGACACGTCCCTGGCGGAACGGGTACCGGGCGCGCAGAGCCACCGGTCGGTCGTCATCAGCGTGAGCGGCGAACGGACGATCCTGGTGTACCATGCGCCCCGGCAGTACGCCTTGCCTGCATCGCTTCCGGCAGCCAAGTGGCTCTACCTTACGAGCATGGCCAAGGGGTCGGAGGTGGTATTCGACCCGCTCGCCGCATATGTCGCCAAGACCGGCGCCAAGCTCGTGTTCCAGCCAGGCACGTTCCAGCTGCGGCTCGGGACGGGGCCTGCCAAGCAGCTCCTGGCTGCCGCCGAAGCCATCATCGTCAACAAAGAGGAGGCGGAGCAGTACCTGGGCACGAAGGGCGAGCCCAAAGAGCTCCTTGCGGGGCTGCATGCCCTGGGGCCGAAGCTGGCTGTCCTGACCGATTCGACCCGCGGATCGTATGCGACCGACGGCAGCCGGACCTGGTACCTGGGTACGCGCCCGGAAATCCCGCGGATCGAGTCGACCGGCGCCGGCGACGCGTTCAGCAGCGCCTTCATGGTGGCGCTCCTCGAGGGACAGCCGATCCCTGAGGCGATGCGGTGGGGTACCTTCAACGCCGAGTCGGTGATCCAGAAAATCGGCCCGCAAGCCGGTATCCTCACGAAAACCCAGCTCCAAGAAGAGCTCGTCCGCTCCGCCGCGTTCCAGGCCCAGGAAATCTAAAGGAGGTTCATGAAGGTATTCGTCAGCCACCGCATTCCCGACAACGGCCTTGCCCTGCTGCGCGAGGTCGCGACCGTCGACCTGTATACCGGAGAGGATCCGATCGGCCGGGCCGAGCTGCTCGAGCGGGTTGCGGGCGCAGACGCGGCCCTGACCATGCTCACGGACCACGTCGACGCCGGATTTTTCGATGCCGCTGGCCCGCAACTCAAGATCGTGGCCAACTACGCTGTCGGGTTCGACAACATCGATGCCGCCGAGGCGGCGCGGCGTGGCGTGGTCACAACCAACTCGCCGGGCGTGCTTACGCAGGCGGTGGCCGAGCATGCCCTCGGCCTCATGCTCGCCGTGGCGCGCCGCGTCGTTGAGGCGGACGGGTTCCTTCGGGCCGGCAAGTACCACGGCTGGATGCCGCTTGGGTTCCTTGGCCAGCAGCTGTCTGGCAAGACCCTGGGCGTCGTCGGCGTCGGCCGGATCGGGAGCGATCTCGCCGAGATGGCGCACCGCGGGCTCGGCATGAAGATCCTCTACACCGACGTGCACCACGACGATGCGCTCGAGTCCAAGCTGGGCGCCGCGTACCACACCCTCGATGTCGTGTTGCGTGAGTCCGATGTCGTGTCGATCCATGTCCCGCTCATGGAGTCGACGCACCACCTCATCGGCGCGCACGAGCTCAGCCAGATGAAGCGGACGGCGATCCTTATCAACACCTCGCGCGGTCCGGTCATCGACGAGGCGGCGCTCCACCATGCGTTGCGGGAGCGGACGATTTTCGGCGCAGGCCTCGACGTGTTCGAACATGAGCCCAAGCTCCATCCTGGGCTCGAGACGCTGCCGAACGTGGTCGTGACACCCCACATCGCCTCGGCGACGCCCGAGGCCCGCGAGTCCATGGCGGAAATCGCGGCCAACAATATCCGGGCGGTCTTACGGGGCCACGCGCCGTTGAACCCGGTTGCCAAGTAACCAGTACCTCTACGTCCGCGAGACCAAGAGCACGACCGCTCGCCCGTGTGCCGGATCGCCGTTGTTCCAGTCGCCGACGGCATTGAGGAGCGTGTCCGCGTCGTAGACGTAGTCGGCGCCATGGCGGGTGCCCGGGTCGTTTGTGATCAGCCGTCCGTCAGCCGTGTACCCCTTGATGACCAGCATATGGTAGACCGGTCCGGGCGCGGTGAAGAAGGGGTTGCCTAGCTCGCGCCCTGCCGCCGGCACGAGCACGAGCTGGTCCGACGCCAGCGCGCGCTTGATGCCCGCCAGCGTGACGTCGGTACTCAGCGTGACGGTGAGCGGGAAGTTTGCCTCGATCATCTGCTTCGTTTCCGCTGCGGTCGTGCTTTTGGATTCCGGCAAGTGCGCCTCTTCCCATGCCACAAGGGAGCCCATGGCCCGGTCGGCGTCGTCGGGGGTGCCGATCGGTGCGCGCGCAAAGAACCGGTCGGCCATGAGCGCCGAGGCTTCTTCGCAGTAGTCTTCGTGGGCTTCGTCCCAGACGCCGTGCGGGGCTTGCGAGGTGAACGGGACGGCCAGATTCAGTTCGGCAGGAATAGTCACCACGGACGGGGTTGTTGGCGTCGGCGTCGGTGTCGCGGCGCTGATGGTCGCGGGCGGCAGTGCAGCAGGCTTGGTCGCCTCGTACCGGGCGATCGCGAGCTGCTGGCGGTACCGGTAGGATACGAAGCAGCCAAGGGCAAGCAGGCCGATGCCGAGCACGATCGCGCGCAACGCGTGCCGCCGCAGCTTCCGGTGCCGGTGCTGCCTACGGTAGTGATCCAAGCGGTGGCGGTGGCTCGTGCGGTGTGTGCTCATGCGTCCTCGTGCCTTGCTCCCAGAGTTGCCTGTTCCAACGCCAGTGTCTGGGCGGACTGCTTGTGTACCCGCCTCAGTATATCGACGATCATAGGCGTGAGGCGAGCGACGTCATCCACCGTGTGTGCCCAGCCAAGGCTGAACCGCAGGGTGCTCCGGCTGTCCGCCGGCTGGATGCCGAGCGCGGTGTGGATCCGCGCCTGCTTGGTTGCGTCCGCCGCGGCGCAGGCGGCGCCCGTCGAGGCCAGGATGCCGGCCTCACTGAGGGCTGCCACCGCGTTGGCGGCATCGAGGCCCGGTACCGTCAGGTGGAGGATATTCGGGAGTCCGTCGGGCAGGTCGCGCCGCTGGCTGCCAGGCAATGCGGAGACCAGGGCCGTACCGAGATGGTCCTTTGCCTGGCGGACCCGGCTGGCAACGGCGGGGAGTTGGCGCCACGTCGCGGCGAGCGCTGCTGCCAGGCCGGCCGCCGCGGTAACCGCATACGACCCGGGCCGCAGGCCGTGCTGCTGCCCGCCGCCATACATGATCGGCTGCAGCTGCGTGCCGCGGCGCGCGTACAGGAGTCCGGCGTGCGGTCCGCCGAGCTTGCTGCCCGAGAGGCTCATGAGGTCGATGCCGAGGTGGTGGGGATTCAGGGGTTGCCACGCCGCCCACTGCGAGGCATCGAGGTGGATGAGGATGGTGGTGCCGAAACGGCGCTCAGCGGCCCGGACCGCCTCGATCAGGCGGTGGATCCGTTGGATCGCGCCCGTTTCGTTGTGGGCGGCAATCAGGCTGACAACCGCGGTCTCTGGCGTGAGCGCCTGTTCGAACGCTGCCAGGCTGACCCGGCCGGCATGGTCGACGGCAAGGCGCGTGACGCGCGCGCCACGGCGTTCGAGCGCGCGGACCGGCTCGTCGACAGCCGGATGCTCGACGGCAGTCGTCAGGATGTGGACCTGCTCGTGCTCCAGGCGGCCGGTGAGCGCGCCGATGATTGCCAAGTTACAGCTTTCGGTCGCGCCAGAAGTTACGACGAGCTCGTCCGGCTGGCAGCCGAGCAGACAGGCGATCGCTGCCAGCGCCTGGTTCCAGTGCGCTTTCGTTGCCATTCCTGCGGCGTGCGGACTACTGGCGTTCCCAGGCAGCCCGCTGGCCGTGGCGATCGCTGCCACGACTTCTGGCCGCACGGGTGCGGCTGCAGCGTAATCGAGATACAGGAGGGCGGACTGGTCCATGGCGACCAGTAAGTATACGGCAGCTCCCCGCCCACTTCAAGCAGGACGGACTAGAACCGCTGGACGACCCGGGGGCCGCGCATCGTGGCGAACAAGAGCCAGATCAACAGGAGGACGTTGAGGATCAGGATGACGATGATCGTGACCAACAGCTTGCTCAAGCGGGTGATCGTCGCGTCTGACGCAGCCACCGGGGACGGGGAGCTCATGGCCTGGGTAACCGCCGAGGGCAGCTGTCCGTTCGCCGCCACCGTAGTGCTTGTCACGCGAGTTGCTGTCTCGGTAGCCGGAGCGGCCGGGGTGTGGGCAGCCGGCATAGCTGCTGTCGGCAGCGTTGGCCTCATGGGTGGCAGCGCGGTGCTCCGTCCTGCGGTGGCATGGGCGGTCGCCGAGGTGGTGCCGTCGGCCGTAGCGCGTGCCGTGGCGGTCGCACCCGTCGCCGTGTCCGCTGGGGCGGCATGGTTCGCGTCCGTACCGGCGCCCGCTGTCGCCGTGGCCGATGCGCTACCGGCTGCGGCATACGCCGAAGCGCTTGCGCTCGCTGCGGCGGGGAGCGGCGTGGTGAGTGCGAGTGTCAGTCCGAGGGCAAGGAGGGGTGTACGCATGCCAGGTTCCTTCCCCCTCCGAATCTGTTGCAGGGGCAATCTAGCAACCGGGGTACAGGGCGTCAATCCTCAAGGCAGCCACGGACACTGCAGGCATACACCTCAAGGCGTCCGGTGTCGTCAGCCAGGCGGAGTTCGGCCGGTGAGCGGTACGCTGTCGGCCGGACTACTTGGTAGGCGCGCGGTTCGGCGATGCGCAACAGCGTCTGCCCGTTGCGTTCGACCAGGTCGCTGCCCCGTTGCTCTGGCGGCAGCGGGGCGCCGTCCAGCGACACGACCACCTCGATAGGCGCGCCGTCACTGCTCGCCCCGACGACGTCGACCCCCGTGCCCGAAAACATGAACGACAGGTACTCGCTACCTAGCCGGCAGCTGCGGGTGTGGCGGACGGATTCCGGCTGCAGCTGCCACTGCCCCACCAGGGCGATCCCGGGCTCGAACGAGCGTGCGGCGTACGAAAACTCGGTCGGGATTCCGCCTGCGCCCGGCGGGTTCTTGAGCGCGCCCCGCACGCTGCCAAGATAGCTGTCGACGCTGGTGGCATAGCAGGTGGTGCCGAGCTTGTGCGCATGGGCTGGCGGGATATCGGGCAGCGCGGACGCCCCGTGGCGGTGCAGTAGGCGTTGGACCGTGGCTTCGAGCGCTGTCGTATCCCTGTCGCCGACAGCGTCGTAGGCGATCCGCCCGCTCGGATCGATGACAAGCTGGCGTGGCCAGGCGACATTCCCGAAGCGCTGCCAGGCTTGGTGATCGGCATCGAGCACCGTCGGCCAGGTTACGACGTGACGAGCCAGCGCGTGCCGCACCCGGGCGCTGTCCCGTTCGAACCCGAACTGCGGCGCGTGCACGCCGACGACGACGAGGCCGAGGTGGCGGTACTGCTCCCAGAGCCGGGCCAATACCGGAAGCACGCGCAGGCAGTTCGGGCAGGAATAGGTCCAGAAGTGCAGGACTACTGTCCGGCCTTCGGCCGCGAGCTCGGCCAATGCCAAGGGGCTGCTGCTCACCCACTCGGCCAGGGGGAGCGGCGGCGCGACCATCCCGACCCCTACGTGTCCGGCTGGCGCCATGTCAGTGCCGGAACCGCGGCGGGCTCTGCTTGATGATCTGGATCGCCTCGTCGATCTCGTCGGTCAGCGTCCAGATACTGAGGTCGCTCGGATCGATCGCCTGGTGCTCGCGCAAAAGCGACTCGCGCATCCAGTTGCAGAGCGGTCCCCAATAATCCTTGCCGAACAGGATGACAGGAATACTTTCCTGGATCTTCTTCGTCTGGATGAGCGTGACGATCTCGAACATCTCGTCGAGCGTACCGTAGCCGCCTGGGAAGAAGACGTAGGCCTGCGAGGCGAACGACAGCATCACCTTGCGCGTGAAGAAGTGCTGGAACGCGAGCGCCTTCGTGACATACGGATTGACCCGCTGCTCATTCGCCAGTTCGATATTCAGGCCGACCGAGGGCACATTGGCCGCCTTCGCACCCTCGTTGCCCGCCTCCATGATGCCCGGGCCGCCTCCGGTAATGATCGCGAAGCCCTCGCCGCCCAGGCGTGATGCCAGGTCGCGGGCCAAGCCGTAGTACTTGTCGTCCTGTTTCGTGCGGGCCGAACCGAAGAAGGTGACGGTCTTGTCGAACTGGGCCAGGAAGTCGAAGCCGTCGACGAACTCGGCCATAATGCGGAAGATCCGCCAGTTCGGGTCATGCTTCCAGTCGAATTCCTCTTGGTGGTGATCCGGCAGTGGTACGCCCATGTCCCTCCGATCGCACCCGATTATACCGTGGCCGGCCTCGTTGCGCGACAGGAACGTGCCAACTCGCGGGCCGCATACGGCTAGGCAAGAAAAGGGCCGGCTTGTACAAGCCGGCCCTGTGTCCTCGACAGCGTCCTTAGTTCCTTGGGATCGCGTACGCGATTTTCTCGACGTCCCCGTCTTGGAATGAGAAAATCGGTGCTGCTCCCTTCGGTTGTTGCGAATCTTTCGATTCCGCGATGAGCTCGCTGCCCTTCAGGATATGGCTTGCGACCACATTCTGAATCATGGCGATTGCCTTGG
>JAYRIO010000044.1:0-2866 GCA_041906745.1 Patescibacteria group bacterium | reverse complement strand
CTTGGAATCGTGGGGCGATGACATCGGGCACCAGCTTGAGGGCCGGTCTGTCCGGATCGTCCAGGCGGGGAACGGGCTCATGACCAAGCAGGTTGCCGAAGTTGCCGAAGATACGGAAGCTATCCCTGATCCGCACGTGTGGCTGGACCCGCTGCTCGCCAAGCAAGAGGCGGCCCGCATCGCCGAGACGCTTGCGGCAGCTGATCCGACGCATGCCCAGCAGTACGATGCCCGGAACCGCCAGCTCGCGGTCCTGCTCGATTCGATCGATACGCGCTACCGCCAGGGATTGTCGGCCTGCGCGACGACCGCCTTCGTAACCTCGCACCAGGCGTTCGGCTACCTGGCGGCCCGGTACAACTTGACGCAGGTCGGGATCGCGGGACTGTCGCCCGACGAAGAGCCCTCGCCACAGCAACTGGTTGGCGCGGCTGCGTTTGTCCGCGAGCAGAAGATCGGAACCATTTTCTTCGAATCCCTGGTCAGCCCGAAGCTAGCGGATACCTTGGCGCGGGAGGTGGGCGTGCGCACCGAGGAGCTGAATCCAATCGAGGGGCTGACGCCAACGCAGTCGGCAGCGGGCGACACCTATGAGACAATCATGATCCGTAACCTCGATCACCTGAAGGACGCCCTCGGATGCCACGCGTAACCAAGCCGATCATCGAACTGAACCACGTCTCGTTCAGGTACGGGGACCTTTCCGTGCTTGACGATATCGATCTGCGGGTCGACGAGGGGGAGTACCTGGGACTGGTCGGGCCGAATGGTGGTGGCAAGAGTACGCTCGTGAAGCTGATGCTCGGCCTTCTTGTGCCGGCGAGCGGCTCGGTGCGGCTGTTCGGCCAGGAACTGGACGAGTTCCGTGACTGGCACCGCGTCGGCTACGTGCCGCAGAAGCCGAGTGATACGGTCGGCAACTTTCCGGCGACGGTCCGCGAGGTGGTGTTGATGGGCCGGATCGCGACCCGCGGTGTATTCCACAGGTTCAGCAAGGAGGATTACGAGCATGCCGACCGGGCGCTTCGGACGGTGGGCATCCAGGAATTAGCTCAGCGGCGGATCGGCCAGCTGTCCGGCGGCCAGCAGCAGCGGGTGTTCATCGCCCGCGCCTTGGCAGGCGACCCAGACCTGATCGTGCTCGACGAGCCGACGGTCGGTGTCGAGACGTCGGTCCGCGATTCGTTTTACGACCTGCTCCGCGTCCTGCACCGGGACCACCACCATACCCTGATCCTGATTTCGCACGACCTTGGCTGCGTCGAGCAGGAAGTCAGCCGCATGGTCGAGGTGAATGGTTCGATCGGAGTGCACCGCCATGGCTGACCTTTTGGGATTCCTCCACTACGACTTCGTGCTGCGTGGCCTGGCGGCCGGCCTCATTATCGCACTGGTGGCGCCGCTCATTGGGATGTTCTTGGTGCTACGGCGCTACGCGCTCATTGCGGATACGCTGTCGCACGTGGCGTTCACCGGCATCGCGATCGGGGTGGTGCTCGGCGTCAATCCGGTGCCGACCACGATCGCCACCACCTTGCTGTCCTCGGTCGTGATCGAGCGGCTGCGGTCCGGCCGCCGGTTGTCCGGCGACGCGGCGCTGTCGCTCTTCTTGTCGGGCAGCCTTGCGCTCGCGATCGTGCTCATTAGTGCGCGCCGTGGCGTCGGGGTGAACGTGGCCAGTTACCTATTTGGCAGTATCGTCACGGTCACGAACGCGGACATCGCGGTCATCGGCGCGCTCGGCCTGCTCGTGGCCTGCACCGTGGTGCTGCTCCTGAAGGAACTGGTCGCCATCTCGTTCGACGAAGACGTCGCCAAGGTCGGCGGCATTCCGGTCGTCCGCCTCAATACGGTGTTCATCGCCCTCACGGCGCTCACGATCGCCTTCGCGCTGCCGATCTTGGGCGTGCTGCTGATCTCAGCGCTTATCGTTATCCCTGTATTGGCGGCGCTGCAGTACCGGGCTGGCTTCCTAAAGACTCTGTTGATCGCCGAGACCGTCTCGGTCGCTGCTGTCCTGCTTGGCATGCTCGCCTCGCTCGCGTTCAATGTGGCCAGCGGCGGCAGTATCGTGCTGGCTGCGCTCGCACTGTTTTTCCTAAGCCTCTGGGTAAACCAGCGGTAGGATCTGGCATACTGGAGCCATGGCCGAACTCACGTACCTACAAGCGGTCGTGATCGGGATCGTCCAGGGGGCGACCGAGCTCTTCCCGATCTCCAGCCTTGGCCACGCCATCTTGGTTCCGTCGCTCCTAGGCGGCAGCTGGTCCCACCTGGCTGCCGAGACCACGGCGTCGGATGGGTCGTCGTACCTTGCGTTCATCGTGGCGTTGCACGTGGCGACGGCGTTGGCGCTCATCGTATTTTACTGGAAGACTTGGCTGACATTGGCCGGATCCTTCCTGCGCACTCTCCGGACACGTCGGATCGAGACCTCGAACGAGCGGCTCATCTGGCTGCTCAGTATCGCCACGATTCCCGTCGGTATCTTGGGCCTGCTCTTCGAGCATTCGTTCCGCACGCTGTTCGCCAAGCCGCTGCTGGCGGCCATCTTTCTTATGGCCAACGGCCTGATCCTGATCGGTGCGGAGCAGCTGCGCCGTCGGAACGCGCGGCCGGCGCGGCAGCTTGCCACGCTGTCATTTGCCGAGGCCGGCGCGATCGGCACGTTCCAGACGCTGGCGCTGCTGGCCGGCATCTCGCGCTCCGGCATCTCGATGGTGGGCGGCCTCGTCCGTGGCCTGAGCCATGAAGATGCCACGAACTTCTCGTTCCTTCTGGCGACGCCGGTCATCTTGGCGGCCGGCCTGCTGAAGTTGCCGGAACTGTTCCAGCCCGAGGCGATGGCAATCAGGGGGCAGGTGGT
>JAYRIO010000043.1:0-4368 GCA_041906745.1 Patescibacteria group bacterium | reverse complement strand
TCATCGGTGGGGGCATGATGGAAGAAATCCTCTACTTGGAACCAGACGAGGAAATCACCTCGGTCATCGACAAGCTCAAAGACCTGCCGGGCAGCTCGGTCGCGTTGGTGCTGCCGAAGCACGCACAGCTGGCGACCAGCGTCGTAAACCTGCGGCTACTCCAGGCGGAGGCCAAAAAACGCAAGAAAACCGTCGCGATCGTGACGCAGGACAAGGTCGGTATGAAGCTGGCGGCCCACGTCGGCATCCCCGTCTACGCCTCGGTCACCGACGACACGCCGGTACAGCCGGAAGTCGGCCCGCGCCCAGCGGTCGATGACGTGATCGAGTACGAGGAGCAGGCGGCACCAGCACCCGAACCGGCGCCGAGCCAGGAACCGATCGAGGAGCCGGTCGACAGTCCCGTGCCCGTGAAGCGGTACGACCAACCGGCCCGGGCGTCTGAACCAGCGTCCACGCCTGCGGCGCCAATCCCAACACCCACGGCGCCGGCCGCAGCGGCCCAGCCGGTACGTCCGGTCGAGGCTCGGCGCGGATTGCCGCTGCCGGTGCTGCGGGCTCGGGCCGGTATCGCGCTCGCGGCGCTGGCCGTCTTGCTCGGCATCGGCGCCTGGTGGCTGTTCGTAGGCAGCTGGCACGGCCGCGCCGTTGTCGCACTCAAGAGCGATCCGTATGAGACCAAGACGACGATCGTCGTCGACAACAGCGTCAGTGCGGTCGACGAGCAGCTGGGCAAGCTGCCAGGGCAGCGGGTAGAAACCGACACCTCCAAAACCAGCTCCTTCCCCTCAACCGGCAAGAAAGACGTCGGTACGAAGGCGTCGGGTACCGTCACGGTCAGCAACCGGCTCGGTGAGGCGGTTACGCTGCCCGCGAACACGCGGTTCGAACGGGGCGGGCTCGTCCTCTTGTCTACGGAAGTAGCCACGATTCCTGCTGCGAGCGTCGCACTCGACGCCGGCGGGAATGTGGTCGTAAAGCCGGGTACCGGCTCGGCGCACGTGGAAGCGGCCAGTGCCGGCGAGCAGTACAACCTTGCCCCGGGAGATTTTTCGATCACCAGCCTGAGCGCATCCCAGCGGGAAAAGGTGTCGGCGGCGAACCAGGCTGCCTTCGCCGGCGGTGCGAGCAAGTCGATCCAGATCGTGACCGCAGAGGATATCGACCACGCCAAGCAGGCGGTCATCGACCAGACGAAAGATGAGCTGGTCCAAGCCTTGCAGCAGCATTCGCCCGCCCTCACGATCCTGAAAGAAGGCTGTTCGTTCGACGTCGTCGAGTCGTCGACCGACAAGCAGCCGAACGACGAGTCGGACACGTTTTCGCTGACGGCGAAGGTCCGGGCCCGGGCTGTCGGCTTTGTGCCGGCGGACTACCAGCAGCTGGTGGTCCGTAAAGCGCAGGGCGGGGCACCGGCGGGGAAGCAGGTGGTGACGAACCAACAGGACACGATCGATACGGCTGTCCAATCATCCGACGTGGCGCAGGGACAGCTAACCCTGACGGCGACGCTGCACTCGCAGCTGGTCGCGGCGCTCGACACGGCTGCGCTGGCCAGCCAGCTGGCGGGCAAAACCGTGGGTGAGGCCCAGCAGTTGCTCGGCGCCCAGGACGGCGTCGTCTCGGCGACCGTCTCGGTCGCACCGTCGATCCGTTCCAGCCTGCCCACGAACGCTGCCAAGATCACGATCGAGTTGCGGGGACAGTAGCGTGGCGGTCCTTGCCCTTGACCTGGGGGCGCGTCGCGTCGGGGTGGCTGTCAACGACGTGGGAGCGATCGTGCTCCCGCTCACGACGATCGACGCCGGTTCGATCGACGAGCTCGCGACCCGGATCGGTCTGCTCGTGCAGGAGCGCAGCGCCACGACGGTCGTCGTGGGCAGGCCCCGTGCTGGTTCGGAGACCGAGCAGTTGCTCGTCAAACTTGCCGACCGCCTCGCCGGAGTTGAGATCGTGCAGCTGGACGAAGCGCTTACCTCCAAAGAAGCGGAACGACGCCTGGCGGGCCAGGGCGGCGGGGGCGATACCGACGCGGTGGCGGCGCAGCTGATCCTTGAGCAATACCTGGCCGAGCGAGGCCGACCATGAAGGCCGTTGCCGCGGTGGTCGGCGCGGTGCTCTGCGGACTCCTTGTACTCGGCGGCGCCGGATACTGGTACCTGTCGCATCGCGCGAAGCCGGTGGTTCAACAGGTGGAGATCTCTGATATCACCGTTACCTTCCCGGAGGGTTGGCGGACCGAAGAAATGGCGCTGCGGCTGAAGAAATCCGGCGTCGTCCCAACGGCAGGCGCGTACCTTGCCGCGGCGCAGGACCACGCTGCGGCGGCCCTATTGCCCGCAGCAATCCATCTGCCTGCCAGCGCCCCGCTGACCGGTTTCCTGTTCCCGGATACCTACCGGTTCCAGCCCGCGACGCCGCCTGCCGCCGTTGTGGCCAAGCAGCTGGCGACGTTCGTGAGCCGTACGAAAGACCTTGCCTTGACGTACGACGACGTCGTCCTGGCCTCGATCGTGGAGCGCGAGGCGAAATTCGACGCCGACCGCGCCGGGATCGCCGGCGTGTATGCGAACCGCTTGGCGCGCGGCATGGCGCTCGAGGCGGATCCCACGGTGCAAACAGCCAAGCTGGCGGCCTTGCAGCCGCAGTGTGAAACGGCCGATGGCATCGACGCGGCCGCCTGCGCCGATATCGATTGGTGGCCGACAGTGCTGCGGGGTGACCTGCAGGGCTATAAGGCCGATGTGAACACCTACGTGCACGCCGGCCTGCCGCCCCAGCCGATTTGCAACCCGGGCCTCGCATCGCTCGAGGCGGCTGCGAACCCTGCCACGCACGCGTATTACTACTTTATGACGGATGCCGACGGCCACGCGCACTTCGCCGCCACGCTGGCGGAGCACAATGCGAACGTGGCACGCTACCGGTCGCCCGCGACTTGAGCCACGACGCCTGATCGGTTAGTGTCGAGGCCTCGGAGGTGGACGTGCTGCAGCGGCTCTTCGGCTTGATTTCGCATGACATCGGCATTGACCTTGGCACGGCCAATACGCTGGTCTATGTGAAGGGCAAGGGGATCGTGATGAACGAGCCGTCGGTCGTCGCGATCAACCAGCGTACCCGGTCGATCCTGGCGATCGGCGACGAGGCGCGCAAGATGGTCGGCCGCACCCCGGCCCACATCGTGGCGATCCGTCCGTTGGTCGACGGCGTGGTGTCGGACTTCGAGGTGACGGAACAGATGCTCAAGTACTTTGTGTCGCGCGTCCAGCCAGGCCGGCTTGGCCCCTTCTCGCGGCCTCGCGTGGTGGTCGGGATCCCGTACGGCGTGACCGAGGTCGAGCGCCGGGCCGTCGAAGAAGCGGCGTTGAACGCCGGCGCCCGCGAGGTGTACCTGATCGAAGAACCGGTCGCTGCGGCCATCGGCGCCCGGCTGCCGATCCAGGAGCCCGGCGGCAGTTTCATCGTGGATATCGGCGGCGGCACGACGGAAGTCGCCGTCATTTCGTTGGGCGGCATCGTCGCGAGCCGGTCGCTCCGGATCGCGGGCGACGAGCTGAACGAGGACATCAAGCAGTTCGCGCGTGACGAGCTCAACCTGCTTATCGGCGACCGGATGGCCGAGGATATCAAGCTGCAGCTCGGTTCCGCCATGCCGTTCTCCTCGAAGCCGGAGGCAGTGCCGATCCGGGGTCGCGACCTTGTGTCCGGCCTGCCGCGCGAACTCTTCATCACCGATGACCAAGTGCGCAGGGCGCTTGCTCGGTCGGTGGCGCAGATCGTTGACGCGGTCAAGGTGACGATCGAGGAAACGCCGCCCGAACTGGTGGCGGACCTGATGGTGCGCGGCATTACCTTGGCGGGCGGCGGCGCACTGCTCCGCGGCCTGCCGCAGCTGTTGCAGCAGCAGACCGGTACCAATATCCATGTCGCCGAGGACCCGTTGACGACGGTCGTGCGCGGCACCGGCATTGTCCTGGAAGACCTTGATGCCCTGCGGCCAGTACTCCTGCCAAGCGAATGGGGGCTGCGCTGACGCCGCGGACCGGGATCATCGCCCTAGGTATCGTCGTGCTGGCCTGCTTCGCCTCGGCCGCATTGGGCCCGGCCCGCTCGGTGGCCTCGGCGGCGGTCGGTGCGGGCGCACCGCTCTACCGTGTCACGCTCGGCGTCCGACGGTTGGTCGCGAGCGTCCGCGAGATCGGCCAGCTCCGGACCCGCGTCGCAGCGCTCGAGGCGGAAAATGCCCAGCTGCGGAGCGAACGGGCAGTGGATACGGAGCGGAGTACTGAAGCCGCGTTGGTGGCCACCCAGTCGGACGCTGCGGTCCGGGCCGCACCGACCTTGCGCAGCGTCGTGGCGCGGACC
>JAYRIO010000042.1:0-3263 GCA_041906745.1 Patescibacteria group bacterium | reverse complement strand
GGTCGAGGCGATGTCTTGGTTCAGGAATCGTTCGTAATTGCCGATGTCCTGGTCGGTCTCGTCGGCGTCGTCGGTCACGAAGACCTCGCCGTGCTCGGTCGGGTTCATGGTGCCGGCGTCGACGTTGATGTACGGGTCGACCTTCATGGCGGTGACCCGGTAGCTGCGCGCCTGCAGGATATTGCCGAGCGATGCGGTCACGATCCCCTTGCCGACGGAGCTCATGACGCCGCCGACTACGAAGACATATTTGCGAGCCATCTGCCCTCCCATCAAAAAAGGCACTCCTGGGGAACAATCCTTCGGTGCCCCAGCTACCCTACCCCAGCCGCCCGCGGCCCGCAAGCTGGGGATCCTGGCAATCCGCTACAATACCGGCAAGCGAAAGGAGTCCCATGCCATTCGATCCCTTGATCTTCCGGGCCTACGATATCCGCGGCATCTATCCGACCCAGCTCGATGCCAACGTCGCCCGGGCGATCGGGCAGGCGTTCGTGGCCGAAATCAAGTCTACAACCGTGGCGGTTGGCCACGACGTCCGCGCGAGCGGGCCGGAGCTGTACGACGCGCTGATCGATGGCCTGACAGCGGCCGGGGCGAATGTCGTCCGGATCGGCGGCATCTCGACCGAACAGCTGTACTTTGCCGTCGCCCACTTTGGCTACGATGCGGGGATTGCGGTGACTGCCTCGCACAACCCCGGCGAATACAATGGGTTCAAGATGGTCCGGAAGGGCAGCGAGCCCATTTCGGGCAATTCGGGGCTCGAACAGATCCGCGACCGGGTCGAGGCGCTCATCGCTACGCCGATTCAGGCGGCAACCAGGGGCGAGGTGTCCGACCAAGACGTCTTCCCGGCCTACAAGGACTTCATCCTGAGCTTCATCGATGTCTCAAAACTCAAGCCGATGACCGTGGTCACGAACGCCAACTTCGGGTACCAGGGGCAGTTCGCCGCCCGCGTGCTGGAAGGCTTGCCGATTACCCTCAGCCAACTCAATGGCGAGCCGGACGGCACCTTCCCGAAAGGGCGGCCCGACCCGTTCGTGCCGGAAAATAGAGACGAGTTCGTGGCCAAGATCAAGGCCGAGCGGCCAGACTTCGGCGTCGCCTGGGACGCTGATGCCGACCGGGCGTTTTTCGCCACCGGCGATGGGACGTTCCTCGAGGCCTACTACATGAACGCCATGCTCGCCACGGCGCTGCTTGCGAAACATCCCGGCGACAAGGTGATCTACGATGTGCGCTACACCTGGGCCGTGATCGACGCGGTCAAGGCGGCGGGCGGGGAACCGATCCCCTGCCGAGTCGGCAGCTCGTTCATCAAGCAGGCAATGCGCGAGCATGACGCCCTCTTCTGCGGCGAATCGAGCGGCCACTACTACTTCCGCGACTACTTCGCCTGCGATACCGGCATGCTCCCCTTCCTCCTCATCCTCGAACTCCTGTCGACGACCGGCAAAACGCTGAGCGAGCTCGCAGGCGATTTGATGCACCGGTACGTGGTGTCGGGCGAGATCAACCGCACCGTGGCCGACGCGAACGAGATCATCGAGCGCCTCAAGAACGCATACAAGGACGCGACCACGATCGACGAAACAGACCGGCTGACCATCGAGTACGATAGGGATTGGCGCTTCAATGTCCGCACCAGCAACACCGAGCCGTTGCTCCGCTTGAACGTCGAGGCTAAGAGCCACCAGCTGATGGAGCAAAAGCGCGACGAGCTGCTGGCGCTCATCGGCGGCACGGCGTAGAGTAGGCTGGCTGGTCAGCAGCACCGAACAGTTGGTTGTAGATCCGGACTAGTCAATTTGCTGTCGCCCAGCGCCCCGGCCTCGTGCCGGGGTTTTTCTTGCTAGAACACAAATCCGACGGCGTTTTTGACCTTATGCATGGTTTGTTTGGCCAGGGGTTCGGCACGGCGCGCGCCAATGCGCAGGATTTCGGTCAGGTGTTGTTCGTCGCCGCGGATTTCGGCGTAGCGGGCTTGGATCGGGGCCAGGAACGCAGTGATCGCCTCGGCCAGGTCGGCCTTGAAGTCGGCGTAGCCCTTGCCGGCGTAGCGACTAGCGATCACTTCGGGCGTGTCGCTGGTGACGCCTGCGAAGATCGTCAGTAAGTTCTTAAGTGCCGGCTTCTCATTTGAATATACGATCTCTGAACCGGAATCGGTGACGGCTTTTTTGATTTTATTCCGTACCGTGTCGGCGTCGTCGGTCAGCGCGATGTAGTTGTAGGCGCTCGAGGCCGACTTGCTCATTTTGACCGACGGGTCGTCGAGCCCCATGATCCGTGCGCCGTGTTCCGGCAGGATCGGCTCGGGGATCGTGACGGTGTCGCCGAATCGTTGGTTGAATCGCTTGGCCAGGTCTCTCGCCAACTCCAGGTGCTGCACCTGGTCCTCGCCGATCGGGACCTTCTGGGTGTTGTAGAGCAGGATATCGGCGGCCATTAAGAGGGGATAGCTGAACAAGCCGACGCCCGATCCGCCGCGGTCCTCTCCCCTACCCTTCTCCTTAAATTGCGTCATCCGTTCCAGCTCGCCCATGCTCGTGATGGTGGTCAAAATCCACGCCAGTTCGGCATGCTCGGGCCGCTGGCTTTGCACGTACAGGATCGCCTTCTCGGGATCCAAGCCCAAGGCCAAATACAGTGCGGCAGTATTGAGGGTGTGCTCACGGAGCTTGGCTGGTTCCTGGGGGACGGTGATGGCGTGTAAATCAACGATGAGGTAGATCGGGTGCTCGTGGTCGCCTTGGTCCTGCAACGCGATCTGCTGGCGCATGGCGCCCAAGTAGTTGCCAATGTGAACAATGCCCGAGGGTTGGATGCCAGAAAGGATTCTCATAGGGCTAGCCTAACAGAGCGGGCGTGCTACTATCAACACGATGTTTTCGTCTGCCGAAGGGGCATTGCTGACGCCGGTCGTCTTCTTCGACCTCTTCGACAAACCGCTCTTGGTAGCGGACCTGCCCTCGTTGGCGCACGGCGTGATCCTGGATCTTCCCTTGCTGGACTCGCTCGTCGCCGATCTGGTTGCGCGCGGCGTGTTGGCAAGGGTGGGCGAGTACGTCACCCTGGCTGGACGCGAGGCGCTCGTGGACGCGTGGTTCGAGCGGGAGCTGGCGCAGCGGCTCTTGTGGGCCGAGGCCGAGGCGGTTATTGGCTGCCTGGCCGGCGTGCCGTTTGTGAAGATGATTGCGGTTTGCAATTCGCTGGCACTCGGCACGGCCAACCAAGAATCTGATATCGATTTGGTC
>JAYRIO010000041.1:0-5365 GCA_041906745.1 Patescibacteria group bacterium | reverse complement strand
CTCGCGGAAGTCTTGAAGCCGCAAGGCCGTCGGGAAGTCTAAAGGAACGCCATGTTACTCCCAAAGCGACTCAAACACCGGAAACAGCATCGCGGCAAGCGCCGTGGCACGGATACCCGTGGCGCAGAGCTGTCGTTCGGCACCTACGGTCTCAAAGCCACCACGCGCGGCTGGATGAGCTCACGCGAGATCGAATCGGCCCGCCGGGCGATCACCCGCTACATCCAGCGCGGCGGCCAGGTCTGGATCCGGATTTTCCCCGATAAGCCAGTCACCGCCAGCTCGCCCGAAACCCCGATGGGCAGCGGCAAGGGCGCGCTCGACCACTTCGTGGCGGTCATTCGCCCGGGACGCATCCTGTTCGAGCTGGGCGGCGTGCCGAAAGAGACCGCGGCCGAGGCCTTCCGCTTGGCGGCGCACAAGTTGTCAGTCCGCACCCGGTTCGTGGCCCGCGAGGAGTAAGGTATGGCAAAACAGACCGCATTCATCACCGACGCCCGCACCCACGATACCGCTTGGGTCAAGGCGGAAATCGCCAAACGGTACGACACGCTCCGAACCTTGCGGTTCGAGATCGGGTTTGGTAATCTCAACTCCTTATCGCAGTTCCGCGTTGCCAAGAAAGAACTTGCGCAGCTCTGGACCGTGTTGGGCGAACAACTGATGGCGCAGGACGCCGACCAGGCTCCGGCCCGCTAAGGACATACCCATGGCACGCAAACGCAAACAAGGCACGATCGTCCACCTCAACGCCCCGACCGCACGGGTGCGTGTCGATGAGATGCGCCGCCATCCGGTGTACGGCAAGCAGTTCCGCCTGTCGACGTCGATCCTGGCCCATGTCCCGGCAACCGTCCAACCAGCCGTCGGGGACGTCGTCCTGATCGAAGAAACCCGGCCGGTCAGCAAGCGGAAGGCCTGGCAGATCCTTGAGGTCGTCAAGCGCGCCGATATGGCCGCCACCTCCGAGGAGACCGCATGATCCAGCCGTTCTCCCGCCTGGCCGTCGCCGATAACACCGGCGCGAAAGAAGTCATGTGCATCCGCGTCCTTGGCGGACGCGCGCAGGACGGCGCCCAGCTCGGCGACACCATCGTCGTCACGGTCAAAGACGCCCTGCCCCGCGGCACCGTCAAGAAGAAAGAAGTCGTGAAGGCGGTCATCGTGCGCCAGCGCAACCGCTTCCAGCGTCCCGACGGCAGCGCCATCCGATTCGATGACAACGCCGTGGTGATCGTCGGCGATGACGGACAGCCCCGCGGCACCCGCGTCCTTGGGCCGGTCGCGCGGGAAATCCGCACCCGTGGCTTCCAAAAAATCGTCTCGCTCGCCCCAGAGGTACTATGAAGATCCGACGCAACGATACCGTGATGGTGATTACCGGCAAGGACCGCGGCAAGCGCGGGACGGTGGTCCGCGTGCTTCCGAAGGAGCAGCGGCTGGTCGTCGAGGGCGTGAACCTGGCCAAACGACACAGCAAGCCGACACCGAAGCAGCCGGCCGGCGGCATTATTGAGTTCGCCGCCCCGTTGGCAGCCAGCAACGTGCTGCTCGTCTGCCCGTCGTGCAACAAGCCGACCCGCGTCGCCATGAAGCTGACCGAGGCCGGCAAGGTGCGCACCTGCAAGCACTGCGGCGCGGCACTCGCAGGCGAAACCAAGAAGGCGGCCAAATGAGACTGATCGAACGGTTCAAGAAAGAGGTCCGGCCAGCCTTGGGTTCGCAGCTTGCGATCAAGAACGTGAACGCCGTTCCCAAGGTGTCGAAGATCGTCGTCAACATCGGCACCGGCTCACGGCGCCAGCACGGCAAGTTCCTCGAGATCGCCGCGGCTGACCTGGCGAAAGTCACCGGCCAGAAACCGGCCTCGCGGGCTGCCCACAAGGCGATCGCGGGCTTCAAGCTCCGCGCCGGCGAGGTGATCGGCCTCTCGTCGACCATCCGCGGCAAACGGATGTACGATTTCCTCGAGCGCCTGATCCACGTCGTCCTGCCCCGCATCCGCGACTTCCGCGGCTTGCCGCTCACCGGCTTCGACGGCCGCGGCAGCTATTCGTTCGGCGTCCGGGAACACACCGTCTTCCCCGAGATCGACCACGAGCGGGTCAGCGAGTTCTACGGATTGGGCATTACTATTGTCACCACCGCCACGTCGAGCGAAGCCACCGAGGCAGTACTTCGGTCGCTCGGGTTGCCCCTGAAGCAGCGCGACGGAAACGAGTAGGAGTCGCATATGGCCAAGAAATCACTCATCGCCAAGTCCCTGCGCACGCCGAAGTTTTCGACCCGCAAGGTCAACCGCTGCGGCAAGTGCGGCCGCAACCGCGCGTACCTGCGCGACTACGGCATCTGCCGCATCTGCTTCCGCGAGTTGGCGCACAAGGGAGAGATCCCGGGCGTCACGAAGTCATCCTGGTAGGAGCTGTTATGGATCCCATCGCAAACATGCTGACCCAAATCCGGAACGCGACCATGCTCAAGCGGGCCGAGGTCTTCGTGCCGCACTCGCGCGTCAAGACCGCGATCGCCGAGCTCCTGAAGGAGAACGGCTACCTGAAAGCGGTCGACGAGGTGGAGAACGAGCTGGGCCATAAGCAGCTGAAGCTCGTCTTGGCGTACCACGACGGCGCCTCGGCAATCCGCAGCCTCCGCCGCATCTCTACGCCGGGCCTGCGCGTCTACGCCAAGGCCACACACATCCCGCGGCCCCGCGGCGGCTTCGGCCACATCATCCTGTCGACGCCGCAAGGCTTCATGACGGGTGCCGACGCCAAGAAGCGCTCGATCGGCGGCGAGGTCATCTGCGAGGTACTGTCATGAGCCGCGTCGGTGGCCGGCAGTTGCCGGTAGCGGACGGTGTCGCCGTCACGCAGACGGACCGCAGCCTTGTGGTCAAGGGGCCGAAGGGCGAGCTGACCGTGGCGCTGCACCCGAACGTCCGCGTCAACCAGGCCGACGGCCTGATTACGGTCGACACGGTCAATACCAGCAAGCTGTCACGCTCGCTCCGCGGCCTGACCGTCCGGCTGATCGAAAATGCCCTCATGGGTGTGGCCGCTCCGTTCGAAAAGCAGCTCGAGATCCGGGGCGTCGGGTACAAGGCGGCCAAGCAGGGGAACGCCCTCGTGCTGAACGTCGGCTTCTCGCACCCGGTCACCATCGAACCGCCGCAGGGCATCGAGGTCGACGTCCAAAAGAGCACGATCACCGTCACGGGCATCGACAAGCAGCTCGTCGGGCAGGTGGCAGCCAATATCCGACAGGTCCGGCCGCCGGAACCGTACAAGGGCAAGGGGATCCGGTACGTCGGCGAATACGTCCGTAAGAAAGCCGGCAAGGCAGCAAAGGCGGCAGGCGCATGACACACGCACAACTTCTCGCAACACGGCGCGCGCGGCGCGTCCGGGCAATCCGGGCGGTCGTGAGCGGTACGGCTGAGCGGCCGCGATTGGTCGTCCAGCGGACCGCCAAGCACTTCCGGGCGCAACTCATCGACGACGTGGCCGGCAAGACGCTGGCGCACGCCACCGACGAAACGCTGGGTGGCACGGCGACCGGCATCGAGCAGGCGAAGGCTGTCGGCAAGCAGTTGGCCGAGCAGGCGAAGGCCGCCAAGATCACGGCCGCGGTTTTCGACCGTCGCGGATACCGGTACCATGGCCGGGTCGCGGCGTTCGCCGACGCAGTGCGTGAGCACGGCGTACAGTTCTAAGGAGTCCTATGGCAGACCACCACGATTCACACGAGAAGCCGAAGAGCGAGTTCGAAGAACGGCTCGTTGAGCTGTCGCGCGTCTCGCGCACCGTCAAGGGCGGCAAGCGCATGCGGTTCCGCGCCCTGGTCGTCATCGGCAACCGGAACGGCAAGGTCGGCATGGGCATGGGCAAAGCCGGCGACGTCCAGCAGGCGATCCGCAAAGCCGGCCAAGCCGCGAAGAAGAAGCTGATCACCGTGCCGATCGTCAACGAGACGATCCCGCACGAAGTGACGATGCGGCTGGGCAGCGCGCAGGTCTATCTCAAGCCGGCTGCGCCAGGCACCTCGATCATCGCGGGCGGTCCGATCCGCGCGGTCATCGAGCTGGCCGGTATCAAGAACATCCTGTCGAAAATGATCGGCTCCAATAACAAGACCAACAACGTCCGGGCGACGATCCAAGCGCTGTCCACGATGAAACTCCGTCCGTCGTCCAGGAAGGCGGCCAAATGAGCATGCTCCACCAGCTTCCAAAAACCGTCAAGCGCGCCCGTCGACTTGGCCGCGGTATTTCCGCCGGCCAAGGCAAGAGTGCCGGCCGTGGCACCAAAGGCCAGAAGGCTCGCACTGGGTTCAATATCCCGGCAGGCTTCGAAGGTGGACAGACCCGCATCTACATGCGGCTGCCGAAGCTCCGCGGCCGCCGGTTCCCGCACCGTCCGCTCGTCGCAACCGTAACCTTGGCCCAGCTCGACAAAGCGTTCAAGGACGGTGACAAGGTCAGTCCGTCGGCGCTGCGCCGTAAGGGCCTGATGCCGAACGCGGCGAAAACGGCCAAGATCGTCGGGAGCGGCACGCTCACCAAGAAGCTCAAGTTCCGCGGCCTCAAGTTCACCGCCTCGGTGTACGAGGCGCATGTCAAGGGTGGTACGGCAGCCAAGCAGCCGAAGACGAGCGAATGAACACGCTCCGCGCAATCTGGCATAGTCCCGACCTGCGCAAGCGGATCCTGTACACGCTCGGCCTCCTGACCGTCTTCCGCGTCCTTGCCCACATCCCCATGCCAGGCGTTGACCTGGCCTCGATCCGCGCCTTCTTCAGCCAGTACGCCCTGTTCGGCCTCCTGAACCTGTTCACGGGCGGTTCGATGGAGAACTTCTCGATCGTACTCATGGGCGTCGGCCCGTACATCACCGCCTCGATCATCTTCCAGTTGCTCATCATCATCGTGCCGCGGCTCGAAGAGTTGCAGAAAGAAGGCGAGGCCGGGCGCGAGCGGATCAATCAGTATACCCGCCTGCTGACGGTCCCGCTGGCGTTCCTGCAAGGCTACAGCACGCTGATCCTCCTCAAGAACCAAGGCATTATCGGCGCCTTTACGCCCCTGAACCTCTTCACGATCCTGCTCACGGTCACCGCTGGTACCATGCTGCTGGTCTGGATCGGCGAGCTCATTTCCGAAAACGGGATCGGCAACGGCATGTCCCTGCTTATTACGCTCGGCGTCCTGTCAGGTATCCCGTCGGCCGTCTCCCAAACCTTCCAGGTGGCTGACCAGTCCGGTATCGGCAGCATCCTGATTTTCGCGCTGATCGCCATCCTCGTCACGGTCAGCATCGTCTTCGTGAACGAAGGCGAACGCCAGATCCCGATCACCTACGCCCGCCGG
>JAYRIO010000040.1:0-12263 GCA_041906745.1 Patescibacteria group bacterium | reverse complement strand
GCCTTCTCGGTCACCCAAACCAAGTCCTGCACCCACCAGCTGGCGGCCAGCAGCAACGCCGTCGGCGGCTACGTCGTGAGTTACCGGCCGACCACCACCCTCACGAGCGGCAGCTACACCATCTCGGCGCTCACAAGCCAAACCGGCAGCACGGTCGGCACCGAGCAGTTCGGCATGAACTTAGCAGCGAACACAGCGGCAGGATCGAACACTGCGGCGGACTTTGGCGCCGATCCGACTGGCGGCACCGGCACGGCCCTGGCTGGCTACCAAACCGCCAACCAGTTCAAGTTCGCGGTTGGCGGAGCCGATATCGCGGAAACGACTGGCCCGAGCGACATCACGACGTTTACCGCCTCGTACATCGCCAACATCGCCGTCGAAACCGAGGCGGGCACGTACACCACGCCGGTGACCTACACGATCGTGCCCGCGTACTAGTAGCCGGTGAAGTAGTCGGTGTGAATCTGCCGCTTGGGTACGCCTAGACTGCGCAGGCGGGCCTCGACCGACTCGACCATCGCTGGCGGACCAGAGATGTAGGCTGCCCATTTTGTAATACCGGGGCAGTGACGACTGACCAGCTCATGGGTCAGCTGTGGCGCCGAGAGACAGATCGTGCGCACGCCGAGCCGATGCGCCGATGCGAGCAGCTCAAGGTCGATACATTCCCCGCGCGAGCGCACCACGTAGAACAGCGTGGCGTCGAGCGGCCGGCTGGTAGCAAGTGCGTGTCGGATCATCGACAGGAACGGTGTAATGCCCACGCCGCCCGCAAAGAACGCAAACCGTGTATTCGTGGAGTTGGTGGGCAGTGTGAAATCACCGGCCGCATGTGATGCCACGGCCGAATCGCCCGGCACCATAGCGGCCAGCGTCTGCTTGAAGGTACTCGCGCGCTCCGGAATGCGCATGATCGCCCTGACCTCCGGTTCAAGCGGCGAGGAGGCGGGGGAGAAGTAGCGCCGGTTCCCACGGGAATCCGCCGGGTGGTAGCCAAGCGTCCACTCCAGGTACTGCCCGGGTTCGAAGGTGAGCGCGGCCGGTTTTTCAAACCGGAATTCGTAGATATCCGCGGCCAGCACTCGGCTCCCAAGCAAGGTGAGCGTGTGCCGGCTCCGCGGGTGCCAGAAGAAGGCCAGCGCGTTGCCAAGTACCAGCGCCAGCTCGGGCGTCATGGATACGGCGCCAAGCTGGAACGGCGTCGCCGCCAGCATCCCGACGGTCCCGGCGTAGCTGAGCTGCAACCAGCGCGTGGGCGGGGTGGTGAGCGGCTCGGTCAACATGAACGCCGCCAAGAAGAGAATCGGCCACGATACCACGAGCAGTTTGATGGTTTTAAGGTTGCCGACCACACCGAGTACTCCCGAGCCGGTGGTCAGTGGGACGACAACCAGGTGCATCACACAGACAGCTACTAGAAAGACCGCGGCCATCTCGAACCGCCGCATTTTCTTGGTGGTGATCCAGCCGGCCACCGCCACGGCCGGCAGCATAGAGAGCGTGGCTACCCACCAGTGGGCACTGCCGTTGATCGCGCCAACCACGACGGCTGCGAACGCGGCCGGATTCACCACATGCGCGTTGCACCATGTCACCAGGTACTTCACCGCCATCGCGACGGCTCCCGCCAACACCAGTCCTGCCACGCCGGACACGGTCGTGGGCGGCGTGAGGATGAAGAAGAGGATAAGCGCCGTGATGAGACCCGACTCGACATTACTGACAGCACGGAACACCTTGGACAGTACCCAGTTGGCGCCGATCGATACGCCAATGAGAGTGATGAGCGATCCGAGCAGCGAGAGTGGGCTGAACGGCAGCAGGTGGACAACCGACAACGCGCACGCCCAGAGCGCGAGCGCGCCCAGCAGGTACACGACCAGGCGGTACATGGTCGTCCCATTCAGGAACGCCTTGAGTTGGGCGGTCATGTGTAGGACTTTCCCGGAAAGCCCGGGGACTGCCTGATCAGCCGGTCAGCGGTCAGGATGCAGTACTCGAACGGCAAATAGCCAACCAGCAAGGCGGGGTCGACGAAAAAGAGCGCGGTCGAGACGCCGTCGGCAACCAACGCCGAGGGGGCTGTGACCCAGGTGGCAACGATCTCGGTTGGGGAATCGAGTGTAGCCGGATCAACAAGATGCGTCCGGCCACGCCACTGGCGGCGGCTGCCGCTTGAAGCACAGAGGCTCATGCCGCTCGACAGTTGCGCCTCGCCGATTACGAACCCTGGCTGGGCCGGGTCTTCCAACCCGACCCGTAACGAAGACGGGGACTCGTGCCATAGGTCGCCACTGGCGTCGACCGTGAAGTCCCAGCTGCCTGCTGTCCGTAGGACGGCGGCGACCAGATCAACCGCGTACCCTTTGCCCGCCGCGCCGAAATCCAACAGCACTGGCTGCGACACGGTGAGCTGCGGATGCGCGTAGTCAAGCACGTCGTCCCACCCCTTCGGGGCGCGGATCGTCGGCTGTTCCGTCAACGAATAGCTGGCGTCGTAGCCCAGATCCGACAGCGTATCGCCGATAAGTGGCGTCATGGCGCCGTCGGTCAGGGCGTAGAGCAGGGCGTACAGATCCATGAGCGGCGCCGCGTCCTCGGGCAAGGTATAGGTACCCGCCTGCTTGGCGATCCGCGATACCAACGAATCCGGCCGGAAGCGGGAGTAGGCCTGGTCGAACGAAGCCAGTCGGTCGAGCACTGCCGCCTGCACCGCAGGTAGTTGCGACGGCGGAAGGTCGCGCACCGTCAGTTGCCACGGCGCGCCAAGCGCCTCGAACTGGATTGGCGATTGGCTCACGAAGCGGCCTGCTGCTTGATCGTGTCGAGCGCCCGCATAAATCCTTCGGTCGTGAGCGAAGCGCCGGCCACCACGCGTAGGCGGACCGAGTCGATCGGCTTCGAGGTGACGTACGTCGCGTAGGACGCGGCGAACGCCTGCTGGAACTCGGCGGTGTCTCGCCGCCGGGCCATAGGCGTAACCGTACTGTCGGTGATAACCCCGTTGCGGATCGTGATCGAGACGCCGATCTGGTCCAGGCCATCCGGCGCCTCGTACTGGCCGGTGGCCGAGTACGTACCATCGCGGTAGCCCGATTGCGAGGTGCTCGTGGCACTTGGTTGTACCGCCGGCGCAACAGTGCTCGAAGTTGTATCAGTTACTAGAGGATCGCTCACCTGGGTGGGTGCAGCCGCAACACTGGTTGCCGAAGTGGTCGGACTCGGCAGTAAGACTGCCGCCTCGGCATCCCGCTCCTGCCGCAGGCCGTATGCGATAATGCCGCTTACCACAGCGAGCGAGAGCACGACTCGGACCACGGATTCTCGTTTCGGCAGGTTCGTCATGCCCGTATACTCTAGCACCGGGCTGAAATTCATCTGAGAACCAGCCTGGACAGACCGCTGGGCGTGTCCCATAGTGGATCCATACGCGGAGGGCGCATGATCTTGTGGTGGAACAAACGACGCCAACCAATCCTGAGCGGGCTCGCGGTACTCGGCCTGCTGTTGCTCCAGGCCCAGCTGCTCGCACCGTTTGGGCAGCAGACCCAAACCCAACCACCCGCGCAGCCGGCCGTTGCGGCAAGCTATAGCCACCTCCCGTTGGCCTTCGAACCGAACCAAGGCCAAGCAGGCGACGGCGTCGACTTTCTGGTCCACCACGGCCAGGCGGTGACGGCCTTCAGCGGGACGAGCTCGACCACTTCGGTCGGCGGCAAGCAGGTAACGATGGCCCTGGACGGCGCCAACAAGTCATCGTTTGCTGGCCAAGACGAGCTGCCATCGAAGACGAACTACTTTGTCGGCAACGACCAGTCGCAGTGGCATAACGATATCCCGAACTTCCAGAAACTCCTCGCGAAGAACGTCTATCCGGGCATCGACCTCAGCTACTACGGCACGAACTCGCAGCTCGAGCATGACTTCATCGTGAACCCTGGCGCTGACTACCACCAGATCGCGTTTCGTATCTCGGGCCAAGACAGTTTGGCGCAGGATCACGACGGCAACCTCGTCTTGAAAGCAGGGGATGAGACCCTACAGCTCAATACGCCGACTACCTACCAGCTCGGTGACCACGACAAGCACACGATCCCGTCACAGTTCAAACTCGACGGCAACACTGTCACCGTCGCCGTGACGGGGGAGTACGACCACACGAAACCACTGGTCATTGATCCGACGCTGGTGTATTCCACCTATCTGGGCGGGAGCGGCTTTGACTCGGGCCAAGGCATCGTTATTGATGCCAACGGTGACGCCTACGTCGTTGGTGCGGCCGGATCCACGAATTTTCCGACCGCCTCGGCCTACCAGACAACCAACGCCGGCGGAGGCAACGATGCCTTCGTCACCAAGTTCGATCCCAGCGGATCGGCCGTCATCTACTCGACCTATCTGGGTGGGAGCGGGAACGATGCCGCGAACAAGGTCGTGCTCGACCTCTTTGGTGACGCATTCGTTGCAGGAGTAACTACCTCGACCGACTTCCCAACATGGTTTGGCTTCCAAGGAACCTATGGTGGCGGTGGAGAAGACGTATTTGTCACAAAATTGGATGCAGGCGGCTCAACCCTGCAGTACTCAACCTATCTGGGAGGGAGCGCAACGGACGGAGATGGTCTGTCTCCCGACATTGCGATCGACGGTTTCGGTAACGCGTACGTAGCCGGATCAACGCACTCTGCCGACTTTCCGACCGCCTCGCCGTACCAAGCCAGCTTGTCCGGGCTTACCGACGCCTTCGTCGCCAAAGTGAGCGCGGACGGCACCACGCTGGCGTACGGCACATACTTGGGCGGCAGTGGCCAAGAAGCGGGTGCTCGGATCGCCCTTGATGCGTATGGGAGCATCTACCTAGCGGGTAACACTGCGTCGACCGACTTCCCAACTGCATCGCCCTACCAGGCGGCAAACGCCGGCGGTGCGACGGACGCCTTCCTAGCTAAGCTGACCGCGACTGGCTCGTCCCTCAGCTATGCCACCTACTTCGGCGGCTCAGACTACGAATCGATCGGCGGCCTAGCACTCGACTCGACAGGCAGCGCCTACCTTACTGGCTACACCGCCTCCACGAATCTGCCCACGGCCTCGGCCTTCCAGGCGTCATTCGGCGGCACGGGCGGTGCGTACGGCGACGCGTTCGTCACGAAATTCAACTCATCGGGCAGTGCGATTTCGTACTCTACCTACCTTGGCGGTAGCGATGACGATGCCGGGTTGGCAATCGCCGTGAACGCTGCTGGCAACGCCTATGTAACCGGCCTCACCGGTTCGACGAACTTCCCGACATCATCGCCGTACCAATCGGCGAAAGCAGGCGGCATCAGCGACGGCTTCGTAACAAAACTCAGCACTGCCGGCACCACCCTGAGCTACTCGACCTACCTGGGAGGATCGAGCCAGGACCAGCCGATGGCAATCGCGCTCAGCTTATCGGGCGAGGCCTTCATAACTGGCTTCACGAACTCGACGAACTTTCCCACGCTCACTCCGTTCCAGGCCGCGAACGCGGGCAGCACCGATGCCTTCGTTGCCGAGTTGACAGATTCTACCGTCAACGTCTCTGGCCAGGTGCAGCCGATCCTGACCTTTACGCTCAGTACCAGCACCTGTGACCTGGGCCAGTTTTCGCCCACCCAAACCAAGTCCTGCACGCACACCATGAGCGCGGGCTCGAACGCCGCCAACGGGTACACTATCAGCTACATCCCCACAACCACGCTCACGAATGGCAGCTTCACGATCGACGCTATGGCCAGCCAGGCCGCGAGCATCCTTGGCACCGAGCAGTTCGGCCTGAACCTCAAAGCGAATACCGCTGCTGGCAGCAACACGGCCAGCGACTTCGGCGCCGACCCCTCGGGCGGTTCGGGCACTGCCGCGACCGGGTACAATACCGCCAACCAGTTCAAGTTCGCCACTGGCGGCGCCACCATTGCCCAGACCACTGGCACCAGCGCCGTCACCACCTACACGGTGTCGTTTATCGCCAACATGAGCTCGACCACCGAGCCTGGCACGTACGCCACACCGATCACGTACGATATCGTAGCGAGCTACTAAGATGACACAGCGCACCCCGATTCACCGTCGCATCCTGTCAGTTGCGCTCCTCCTTGGGCTGCAGGCGTTGGTACTCAATGTCACCGCTCCGCCAACCCAGCCCGACTCTGCGGGCGCCGCAAACGCGCAGGCCGGTTTTGCACATCTCCCGCTGGCCTTCGAACCGAACCAAGGCCAAGCAGGCGACGGCGTGGATTTTCTGGTCCACCACGGCCAGGCCGTGACGGCCTTCAGTGGGACGAGCGCGACCACCTCGGTCGGCGGGAAAGAGGTGGCGATGTCGCTCGTCGGCGGCACCGATGCGAGGTTCGCCGGACAAAGCGAGCTGCCATCGAAGACGAACTACTTTGTCGGCAACGACCAATCGCAGTGGCACAGCGATATCCCGAATTTCCAGAAGTTACTGGCCAAGAACGTCTATCCTGGTATCGACCTCAGCTACTACGGCACGAACTCGACCCTCGAGCACGACTTCATCGTCGCACCAGGAGCGAACTACCGACAGATTGCTTTTACAGTGGGCGAGCATCCGACGTTAGATGCTGATGGCAACTTGATCTTGGGGTCGGGGGAGAGCGCGTTGACACTTAAGAAGCCTGTCTCATACCAAGGCGGCGACAGCGCCAAGCAAACAGTTGCCAGCCGGTTCGAGCTCGACGGCGATATCGTGCGAGTTACGTTGGGCAATGATTACAATCCGGCCGAACGCCTCGTCATCGATCCCGCACTCGTGTATTCCACCTACCTGGGCGGCAGCACGTCGGACGAGCAAAGCAACACGATCGCTGTCGATCAGAACGGGAATGCCTATGTCGCGGGATTTACCAACTCCACCAACTTTCCCACGAGCTCGCCATACCAAGCAAGTACGAACGGCGGCAATGAAGTCTTTGTGACAAAGTTCAACGCCACAGGATCATCACTCATCTATTCAACGTATCTTGGAGGAAGTTCGCACGATGGCGTCAAGGCGCTTGCCGTCGACGCAAGCGGTAACGCGTACCTGTTTGGAAACACAACGTCCAGCAATTTCCCTACCTCGTCGCCGTTCCAAGCAGCGAACGGCGGCGGTGCAAACGACGCATTCCTTACGAAACTGAACGCCGCCGGCTCAGCGCTGCTCTATTCGACTTATCTGGGTGGGAACGGACAAGATGGAGCCGGTGGCATTGCTGTGGATAGCAGCGGGAGCGCATACGTTATCGGATATACCCTGTCGACGAATTTCCCAACCGCCTCGCCATACCAGGCATCGAAGATGAATACCTTCGATGCGTATATCACGAAGTTCAACCCCTCAGGCACTTCCTTGGTCTACTCAACCTACCTAGGCACGAACGGCAGCGATAACGGGTACGGCATTGCGGTTGATACGAGTGGCAACGCCTATCTTCTGGGCGATACTAGTTCTTCAAGTTTCCCGACCAGCAGTCCATTCCAGGCCAGTTACGCAGGTGGTGCTAGCGATCTCTTTGTTGCCAAGCTGAACGCCAGCGGCTCAGCGCTCACATATTCGAGCTATCTCGGCGGGAGCGGGGTTGAATGGTCGGGCGGCATTGCGGTAGATGCGAGCGGGGCTGCATATATTGCAGGCTACACTACATCGACGGACTTTCCGACCGCCTCGCCAATTCAAGCAAGCCATGCAGGCGCGACGTATGACAGTTTTGTAACGAAGATAAATGCCGCCGGCTCGGCGATGGTGTATTCAACGTATCTTGGAGGAACCGGCGACGATGATGCTCGCGCCATCGCGCTCGATGCGAGCAACAATGCGTTCGTAGTCGGCGAAACAAGCTCCACGAACTTTCCTATCGCTTCAGCCTATCAGGCGACAAATGGAGGCGGCTTCCGCGACGCCTTCGTCACAAAACTAAACAGCGCCGGCTCGGCGTTCAGCTATTCAACCTACCTCGGCGGAAGTGGTATCGACTATGGGTCCGACATAGCCATGGACCTTTCAGGAGACGCCTTTGTAACCGGATACACTGACTCCACGAACTATCCAACCGCCTCGGCATTCCAAGCGAGCAACGCTGGTGGTTTCGATGTGTTCGTCACCCAGCTGACCGAGCGCACCATCACCGTCTCCGGCACGGCGCCGGCGCTGCTCACGTTCGCGCTCGGTGCCAACTCGTGCGACTTCGGCTCGCTGTCGGCAGGGCAGACCAAATCCTGCACCCACACCCTGAGCGCCAGCACCAATGCCGCCAATGGCTACGTGATCAGCTACATCCCGACAACGACGCTCACGAGCGGGGCGAATACCATTACCGGCATGGGCAGTCAGACGGCGAGCGTCCTGGGCACAGAGCAGTTCGGCTTGAACCTGAAAGCCAACACCGCCTCGGGCTCGCACACCGCCTCGGCGTTCGGTGCCAACCCCAGCGGGGGTAACGGCGTCGCCGTATCGGCCTACAACACCGCCGACCAGTTCAAGTTCGTGACCACTGGCGAGACCATCGCGCAAGCAGCCTCAACGAGCGCCACCACGCTCTACACCGTCTCGTATATTGCCAACATCACGCCCATCACCGAACCGGGCCTGTACAGCAACCTCATTACCTACACCATCGTCGCCAGCTACTAGGAGTCTGCTAGACTCCGGCTATGGCACGGAGGCGGACCGCTGAACAATCTCTCCCGGTTGCGATCGTGGAATCGCCGCTGCTTCTGGGCACGAACGACGCCCAGCGGCAGGCGATTACGCACACGACCGGGCCGCTGCTGGTGGTAGCTGGTGCCGGCACCGGCAAGACGAGCGTGCTTACCAAACGGATCGCCTGGCTCATCGAGCAGGGCCACGCCAAGCCCGAACAGATCCTGGCACTGACGTTCACCGACAAGGCAGCGGGGGAGATGGAAACCCGGGTCGACCAGCTGGTGCCGTACGGCTCGTTCGGCGCGACCGTCACCACGTTCCATTCCTTCGGCGACCAGCTGCTGCGCGAGCACGCGCTGGACCTTGGCTTGCCACCGGAGTTCCGCGTCTTGGGCAGCGACGAACAGCGGCTCTTTCTGGAAGCCCGGTTCGACCAAATCGACACGCTCGCCGAACTGCGGCCGGTGGCCAACAGCCGCAAGTTCGTCGAGGCGGTCCTGTCGGTGATCAGCCGGGCCAAGGACGAGCTGGTCTCGGCCGAGCGCTACCAGCACGCAGCGGCGCAGCTGGTGGCCGCTGCCACGACCGACGACGAACGCCGCGAAGCCCTCCGCCAATCCGAGATCGCCACGATCTACACCGCGTACGAGCGGTTCAAGGCCGACAAGGGCGTGATCGACTTCGGTGACCAGCTTCTGTTGCTCGACGCACTGTTCAACCAGCGGTCGACCGTCCTGGCCACGCTCCAGGCGAAGTTCCGGTTCATCCTGGTCGACGAGTTCCAGGACACGAACGTCGCCCAGTACGAGCTGGTAAAGCGGATCGCCGCCGGCCACCATAACCTCTGCGTCGTCGGCGACGATGACCAGGCGATCTACAAGTTCCGCGGCGCGGCCACCAGCAACATCCTGGGATTCAAACGCGATTACCCCGATACTGCCACCGTCGTGCTGCGCGACAACTACCGCTCGACCCAGGCCATCCTCGACGCGGCCCACACGCTCATCCGCCACAACGATCCCGACCGGCTCGAAACGCAACTGGGCATCAGCAAGCAGTTGGTCGGGCAATCGGCCGGCGTACCGCCCCGGTTCGTGTGGTACCGGCACGAAGCCGACGAGCTCGACGGCCTCACCGCGGCGCTCGGCGAGCTCCGTAAGACGGTTCCCTTGCACGACATCGCCATTTTGGTGCGGAACAACGCGTTGGTCTCGTCGCTCACGACCGCGCTCGGCACCGGCGGGATCCCGTTCTCCACGAGCGCCGACCGATCGTTCGTCGCCCTGCCCGAGGTGCGCGGCGTGGTCGCGTTCTTCCACGCGTTGGCCCACCCCACCGACTCGCTCGCGTACATCAAACTCGCGCTCTCGCCGTTCTACGACCTGGATCCGGCCTGGCTGCTGCCCATGAACGACCTGGCCCGCGCCAACCACCAGCCGCTGTTCGATATCTTGGCGGACGAGGGGAACGAGGCTTGGCAGCGGCTTTCCTCCGAAGCGAAGACGGCCCTCATCGGGCTACGCGACGACCTCACGCGCTACCGCCGGATGATTCCCGACGCCAACCCCGGCCAGATCCTGTACCAGTTCCTCAAGGACCGGGACGCTGGCCGCCTGCGCCACCTGCCCGAGGAAACGCGGTACGAGTACAACCGCAACTTCGGCTCGCTCTACGAGGCGATCCAGGGCTACGTCGACGCCGGCAACGACCTGTTCCCGCTGGCCTTCGTTGACCAGCTCGACACCCTGCTCGCGAACGTCGTCCCGCCGCACGTCAGTCTTGGCCCCGATGCCGACGCCATCCGGATCATGACGGTCCATGCCGCCAAGGGACTGGAGTTCGACACGGTCTTCTTGCCCTTCATGACCGCCGACCGTTTCCCAAGCCGACGCAGGCACGAGCCGCTGTCGCTGCCCGCGATCCTCATCCAGGAAACACTGGCAGCGGGCGACGAACACCTGGCCGAGGAGCGGCGCCTGGCCTACGTGGCACTGACCCGCGCTAAGCACCGCCTGCTCATGTCCGGCGCCGCGTTCACCGGGGCAGGGAAGCGGGCCAAGAAACCCAGCCCGTTCGTCCTTGAGTCGTTGGGGCTCACAAGCGCGCCTGATCCTGTCGAGCGGATCACGCCCGAGGCCCGACAGAACCGGTTCGCGCCGGTGCTGAAACGCCATACCGGCTCGCTCACGTTTCCCACGCGTAACGGCTTGGTGTCGCTCACGCCGGCGATGATCGACACCTACCTGCGCGATCCGTACGACTTCTTCTGGAAATTCGTCCTCAAGGCGCCGACTGCGCCGTCGAGCCACTTAAGCTACGGCAACGCCGTCCACGCCGCGATCGAGGCCTACTACCTGCGACGGAAGGAGGGCCAGACGCCCACCAGCGCCGAGATCCTGCGCCGCTTCAGCGAGGCCTGGACGAACGAAGGCTTCGCCAGCCTCGAAGACGCCAACCGCCGCTACCGGGTAGGGGAGCAGACCGTGGAACGGTTCATGGTCCGCGCTGCCGCCGAGCCGCTACCAGACTTCGTGGAAGAAAGTTTCGCCATCACCCTGCCGGGCGTGCAGATCCGGGGCCGGATGGACGCCGTGTTCCGTGCGACCGGCGAGATCCGCGACTTCAAGACCAGTCAGGTCAAGGACCAGAAAGACGCCGACAGCCGCGCCAAGGATAACATCCCGATCCGCATCTACACCTTGGCCTACCAGACCCGCTTCGGCGAACTGCCCAAGCAGCTCACACTCGATTTCGTCGACGCCACCCTCCGCGCCTCGATCGTGCCGGACGACGCGATGATCGAATCGATCAAGGCCACGATCGCCGAGGTCGCCGACAAGATCCGCGCCGGCGAGTTCCCGGCCAATCCCGACAACCAGTTCAAAGAGTACGAATAGCGTACAATACGCGGTACGGAAGGAGCGGCTATGGAGCTGACACTCATTATCGTGGTTGCACTCGTGGGCGCCGGCCTGGGAGCCGGACTGTTCATGGTTTTGAACCGCCTCAAGGCACTCGAGGAGAAGAAGACCGACGACCAAGGCGTCGTCCTACTGAACCAGAATTTGCAGGGGATGCAGCAGCGGATCGACGAGACGAACCGGGCGATCAACGAACGACTCGACAACGCCGGACGGGTGATCGCGGGCGTCAGCCGCGAGCTGGGCACCATGAGCCAGATCGGAACGCAGCTGGCCCAGTTCCAAGATTTTCTGAAGTCGCCGAAGCTGCGCGGCTCGCTCGGAGAACAGGGCCTCAAGGATCTGCTCATGCAAGTGCTGCCGGCTGAGTTTTTGCGGTTCCAGTACGGATTCCGCACCGGCGATATTGTGGACGCGGCGATCCAACTGTCGGCCGGTATCGTGCCGATCGACGCTAAGTTCCCACTGGAAAACTTCAACCGCTACCTGAAGGCCGCCGACGACGCCGAGAAGACGACTGCCTTGAACGCCTTCCGCCGCGACTTCCGCAACCGCGTCACCGAGATCAGCCGCAAGTACATCCTGCCCGACGAGGGGACGGTCGACTTCGCCATGATGTACCTGCCCAGCGAAACCGTGTACTACGAACTCATCAGCAACGACCGGCTGCG
>JAYRIO010000039.1:0-18858 GCA_041906745.1 Patescibacteria group bacterium | reverse complement strand
TCAGGCTTTCAGGGCGCGGCGCCATCTCACCCGCCCGGCCCTTGTAGTCACCCAACAAGAACTTGGTGATGAGCGGCGAGGTGATCGAGTACGGAATGTTCGCCACCAGCTTGTAGGGCGGCTGGAGCAGGGTGTCGAGCGGCGTCGCCAAAATGTCCCCGGCCACGATCTTCACTTGTTTGACCGAGTGAAATCGGTCGCGCAGTGCTGGAACGAGGTCGCGGTCAGCCTCCACCGCCAAGACCAACCCGTCGGGACCAACGACGCGGGCGAGCTCGCTCGTGAGCACGCCCAGACCCGGCCCGACCTCTAACACCTGGTCACCCGGCTGCACCCCGGACGCAGCCACGATCGCCGTCAGCACCGTGCTGTCGGTCAAAAAGTGCTGCCCCATACGTTTCTTGGGGCGGATCGGAAGGCGGCTGGATGGCATATATGGGTATCGTAGCAAATGGAGCGCCCGGTCCGCTTGCAACGGCCCGCGGACGGAGTATCCTTCTCGCGTACCCAGTTCATTTCTAACCAGAACGGAGGACAAATCCTTGGTTCCAGAGCGACACTTGGAGCATCCCGACGCCGCCTTGGCCGAACTGTTCTTGCTGCTCTTGCTGCTGAAAGACCGGTTTGCGCCCCGGCGGGGCTCAAAACTGTACGTCGGCGGCTGCGTCCTCACCACCTTCTACCCGCTCCGCCACCACCTTCTCAACCACCAGGACCGCGACCACGCCGAGCTCACCCGACTCTACCGGCGCTGCTTCACGGTGCAGCAACAACTCAATCACGGCATGTGGAGCATCCAACTCTCGAATCAACGCGTCCGCTTGGCGCTCGCGCGCCTTCCGGGTACCACGATCGAACTGACCGAGTACGACGACCGGCTCATCCATACGCTGACCACCGAGGGACAACACCGCGCCCAAGCGGTCTTACGCTCCCTAACAGCCAACTCGCAGGAAATCCTCAAAGAGATCGTCGTCAAGACGTATCTCGAGAAACTCCGCACGCACTGCCGCGGCCGACCACGGCGCGCAACACCGCCCCAGTAGGGCGGTTTTTTCTTTGGGTCAGTAGCACTTCTCCAGCCGGACAGTGATCCGTCCCGCACCCAACGGGGCAATGGCGGCGAAGGCGTTCTTGTCGAGGTCAATGATGGCACTGCCCTGGATACCGCGGTCGTTGACCGTCACGTTGACCGACTTGCCGCTCGCCACACTGACAACATGGACGCAGGTGCCGAACGGCAGGGTGTTGTGCGCCGCCCCGCCCGGCTTCCAGGCGTACCAGGTTGCCTCGCCGGAACCGTACGTCAGGATCTTGGTTCCCTTACGCGTGACCTGCTCGACCGGCGCCGTGGTCACCTCGTTCTTGATGAGGGTTTTACTGACTTGCTCGCCGTCCTCGTAGGTGATCCGGTAAGTCTTGGTGCGGACGCCGTTCTTGCCGGCCTGGACCGTTTTGGTGGTGCCCTTCTCCATCGTGGCGTCATCCTGGGTCTGGGTTGTGAAGGCGATCGGCTCGTCTTCCTCGACGTCACGGGTACCGACACGCGTGATCGTGATCGTGAGGCCGTCGTGGAGCACCGTGTCGTTCGACACGTCCTGCCGGTCGTCGGCATCCAGACTGACATGCTGCTCGTCCAGGAATGCCTCGACGGTCGGCTTCCAGGTGCGGTAGCTGGTCGGCTTCTTGGCGTCGACGATCGTCACCGCCGTCGCCCGCGTCAGCTCGATCTCACTCCCCACCCCAAAGGATGGATCGGGCACGGCCGTGTAGTGGTCTTCGGGATACAGTACGACGCCAAGCGCCTGGAGCTGGTCGGCGATCGTCGTCGGTCCGGGCGGCGCCACGTAGCGCTCCACCGCGTGGTCGACCTGCCCCACCCGCGCAACGCTGGCGCCAAGTACCAGCCCCGGGGCAGTCGTCGCGGCAGTGGCAACCGGCGTGGCCTGGTCATGCGAGCGCAGCGCCACGAACGCGCCACCAAGCAGAACTATCCCCACCACCCCCAGCCCGACCGTCCGTCGCGCAGACATATGGTGGGAGTATAGCAAAAGGATTGCCTGAACCCTGTTCTCCATGCTATCCTGTGCCAACTTTAATACTTGAAAGGAAATCGAAGCAGTGACGCAGGACCAAATGGTCTTCGATCTCGGACCGACATTGCGCTGGTACGAGCAGGAAGAATTTCCTATCGTATCCGCGCTGGCAGCGAATGTCTGGCTCCTATCCCAGAGATCAGGCGAAACCCCCGATAACTACACCACGTACAAGAACCGACGACCGCTACTCCGAGACTATCAGTTGGATATGATCCTCAATCTCTTTCCGAAGGCGTTCCAGCAGCGCTCGGTCTTACGGAACATTGTCGAGCAGCCAGTGACATACTTCCGCGCCGGAATGACGGTCAACGACATCTACGAGGGCAATCCGAACTTGCTCACCACAAAACGGCGAGAGGCGTTCAGTCCCGACGCCTACTGCCCCGGATACACTGCCACAAGGAATGGCGATGAGACTATCTGGCCGGACGTCGACATCCACGTGTACAGGATGGATCCCCAGCAATGGCTCTTTCCCAAGCGGATCGCGACACTCGAAGCATTCATCCATGAATACGTACACTCGGTGACATATCCAGCTTGGTACCTAAAGGAAACACACGTACTCCGCATGGGATCGAACACGATCACGGGATTTGATGCCATTATGGAGTTCGTCGCGCTCACCAGCACGTTACCGTCCATCTCCGTGTACGCTGGCGGCTACCGGAACGCTGACGGCACGTATCCAACCGATCCTCAGCAGCAAGCTTTTGCTATCCACGAAGAGCTCGCTGAAACGATTACCGCCCGCATCTTGCGATTCTGTTTCTGCGACTCGGTTCCTGGACGTGAGGGACTCGGACTCACCCCGTTTGCCGATAGGCCAGCGGTCAAAGACTGGGTCGATACCTTCCTCCGCGCAGAGCTCGTGCCGGCTCCGTCCGACACCGATTAGCAACTACCTACCACAAACCCCGCCTGAAGCGGGGTTTTTCATAGAAAAAGGGCCTTAGCGAGCAAGTCCATAGTGTGTTGTATATATGTGACTGCTTCATCCAAAGCCCTTGGCAAGTGGTCGACCGCGCTTGAATCCCCCGAACAGGTACCCCCGTTCAAAAGACGCTGGCGTTCGTCCACCTGTGGTCCGACACGATGTCGGCGGTGGTGTACATCTGCGCGATGCAGATGGTGTCTACAGAGGTAGACACTGCGCTGCAGCTTGGTTCGTCAGCTGCGGCACAATTGTATGACTCACAACAGGATGTCGTGAGCCAATGATTGCACCGGACCCCTCCCTGCGTTCTTGCGCATCCGGTTTTCAAAGTGCCCATTCATCATACCGCCGTTCGTGACAGATGTCAAGTTCGGCAACCGCCGCCGCAAGACCGTGAATCTCCTCCTGTTACTCATTCTCCGGTCGTGACTTTTCCACAGATTACCCTAGAGTTTCTCGCGCAAATGGGCCGGGAACTCGCCCAGGAACCGGGACGGCATATTCGCCTGGATCCCGCCGTAGAGGATCCGCGAGTTGGCGTGTAGCAGGTAGAGCCGGTCCTTGGCCCGCGTCATGCCCACGTAGCACAGCCGCCGCTCCTCTTCCATCTGAGACGGGTCGGTGAGCGCCCGGGAGTGCGGGAAGATGCTCTCCTCCATGCCCACCACGAAGACCACGGGGAACTCCAGGCCCTTGGCGTTGTGGAGCGTCATGAGCGTAACGGCGTCGTGGGCCGGATCGTAGGCGTCGGTGTCGGCCACCAGACTGGTCGCCTCCAGGAACTCGTTGAGGTTGATGTACCCCTCGCCGACCGACTTCAGCTCCTTGACGTTCTCCCAACGCCCCTCGCCCTCCTCGGAGCCGTCGAGCAGGAAGTCCCGGTACCCCGACCGGATCGCCACTTCCTCGATGAGGTCGTTGACCGAGTGGGCGGTGGCAAAGAGACGGAACTCAGCCAGGAGCTCGGCGAACTTCTTGATCTTCGGGTTCTGGGCAGCCGCCGCCTCGACGCCTAACACGCGCACCTGCTCGAGCGTCTTCTTGCCGATCCCGCGGCTCGGCGTGCCGGCCGCCCGCTCGAAGGCGAGCAGGTCGGACGGGTTCGCCACGGCCCTGAGGTAGCTCAGGATGTCCTTGATTTCTTTGCGCTCGTAGAACTGGACCGCGCCGACCAACCGGTAGGGCAGTTCGCGTTTCAGAAAGGTTTCTTCGAGCAAACGCGACTGGGCGTTCGTGCGGTAGAGGACCGCGAACTCGTTCAGTTTCGGGAACTCGCGCCGCAGGCTCATAATCTCGGTGACCAGGAAGTCGGCCTCGTCCAAGGCATCAAGCGCTTCGTAAATGGCCACTGGGCTCCCCTGTCCGCGGTCGGTCCACAAGGATTTGTCCGTCCGCTGGGCGTTGTGCTTGATGACCGCGTCAGCGGCGTCCAGGATCGTCTGCGTCGAGCGGTAGTTCTGCTCAAGCTTGACCACGGTCGTGTCGGGCCAGTCGCGTTCGAAGTTCAGGATGTTCTTGAAGTTGGCGCCGCGCCAGCCGTAGATCGCCTGGTAGTCGTCGCCGACGACGCAGATGTTGCCGTGCGTCCCAAGGAGTTTCACGAACAGGTACTGGACTTGGTTCGTGTCCTGGTACTCGTCGATGAGGATATGGCGGAACCGCTCTTGATAGTCCTTGAGGACCTGTGGGTGCTCCTGGAAGAGCCGGACGGTCAGCCCGAGCAGGTCGTCGAAGTCGAGGGCGTTGGCACTCTTCAAGGCAGCCTGGTAGCGGGCGTAGACCTTGGCCGCCAGTTCCATGATGTAGCCCTCGGCCTGGTTAGCGTACTGCGTCGGGCCAATGAGCTCGTTCTTGGCACCCGAGATGAAGTGCTGGATCGTGCGCGGATTGGTCTGCTTCGGGTCGATGGACAACTCGGCCATCGCCTGCTTCACCAAGTTCAAGCTGTCGCTGCTGTCATAGATCGTAAAACCCGGCTCGTAGCCCAGGTGGCCGATGTCGCGGCGCAGAATCCGCACACAGACCGAGTGGAATGTCCCCATCCACGGGAACGCGAGCATCCGGCCGTTTGTGGCCGTCAACTTGAGCAGCCGCTCGCGCATCTCGCCGGCCGCCTTGTTCGTGAACGTCACCGCCAGGATGTGGTGCGGCGCCACCCCCTGCTCCACCAGATGGGCGATCCGGTGCGTCAAGGTCTTGGTCTTGCCCGAGCCAGCGCCAGCCAGAATGAGCACCGGCCCCTCGAGGTGGGCGGCCGCTTGGCGCTGCTCGGGGTTCAGGCTTTCCAAAATGGGCGAGATAGCCGTCTCGGTACTCACTGGGCCCTCCTCACTACTCGTCGTGGCGGCGGTCGATGGTGCGGAACTTGGTCTGCTCAGGCATGAAGAACAGGTCGATCTCGCCGACCGGGCCGTTGCGGTGTTTGCGGACGTGGATCTCGGCGATGTTCTTCTTCTCGGTTTCCGGATTGTAGTAGTCCTCGCGGTAAATGAACATGACGACGTCGGCGTCCTGCTCGATCGAGCCGGATTCGCGCAGGTCCGACAACATCGGCACGTGGTTCGGGCGCTGCTCGACCGCGCGCGACAGCTGCGACAGCGCGATCACGGGCACATTGAGCTCACGGGCGATGCCCTTGAGGCCGCGGGAGATGTCGGAAATTTCCTGGACGCGGTTGGCGTCCTTCGTCTGGCGGCCCTGCATGAGCTGCAGGTAGTCGATCACGATGAGGCTGAGGCCGTGCTCGGCCTGCAGGCGCCGGGCCTTCGTCCGCACCTCCATCACGCTCATGTTGGGCGCGTCGTCGATGAAGAGCGGCGCGTCGGCCAGCATGCCCATGGCGTAGTTGAGGCGCTCGAAGTCCTCGTTGCCCAAGTTGCCGGTCCGGAGCTTCCAGGAGTCGACACCGGCCTCGCCCGCCACCAAGCGGTCGATGAGCTGGTCCTTGGACTGCTCGAGCGAGAAGAAGCCGACCGGCAGCTTGTTCTGCACGGCCGCGAACTGGGCCATGTTGAGGGCGAACGAGGTCTTACCCATCGAGGGGCGGGCGGCGATGATGATGAGGTCGGACTGCTGCAGGCCGGACAGCAGGTTGTCCAAGTCCTTGAAACCAGTCGGGACGCCGCGGGTCTTGCCGCGGTCGCGGTGGAGCTCGTCGATCCGCTCGAACGACCTGATCAGGATTTCCTTCACCGGCTCGAAGTCCTGCTTGATCGAGTTCTCGGCGACTTTGAAGATGAGCTGTTCGGCCTCGTCGACGATCTCGTCCACCGGCCGGTCCTCGGTATAGCCAAGCTCAGTGATCGTGCTCGCCGCCGTGATAATCCGGCGTAGGATCGCCTTCTCGTGGATAATGCCGGCGTAGTGGGCCGCATGGGCGGCCGTGGGCACGCGGCTGGTGAGCGTCGCCAGGGTGCTGGCGCCGCCGATGTCCTTGAGCTGCTTCGTCTTCTCGAGCTCGTCGGTGAGCGTCACCACATCGAGCGGCATCCGCTTCTCGTAGAGCGCGATCATGGACGAGTAGATGAGCTGGTGGTCCGGCCGGTAGAAATCCTCGACCAACAGGATGTCCGCCACCTTGATCATGGCGTCGTTGTCGAGGAGGATTGCGCCGAGCACCGACTGCTCGGCCTCGATCGCCTGCGGCGGCATCCGGAAGCTGCCTGGCGCAGGCTGCTGGGGAGCCGGGCTGTCGGCGAAGCGGCGGGTTTTCTGGCTCGTGGCGGTGGCCATTAGGCTACCTGCTCGGGCTGCGGCTCAGTGACGCCGAAGATATCCCGCACGTCCGCCTCGACCTCGGCGATATTCCGGGGCATCGGGGACGGCAGGACGGCGGCAGGCGGTGGCGGCGCGGACGGTGCCGGCATCGGGCTCGGCGCCGGGATCTCGTGGACCACCGCCTGGCCGGACAGCTCGCAGCGCACGGTCCCCTGGATCCCGAACCCGATCAGGATATCGGCGAGGAGAACGGCGTTCTTGCGGTCGGTGATCCGGTCGGCGTAGAAGTTGAACGGGACGCCGACCACTGCCTCGGTCGGCGAGGCGGCCATGAGCGTCGAGGCCTTGAGGAGCGCGGCCAGCGAGGCGTTCTTGCCTTGCATCTGGGCGACGACCTGCTTCCAGATCTCACCCAGGTCGAGCGAGGGATCGAACGGCTTCACGTCGACCGTTTCCTCGCGCACCTGCTGGACGACCGGCGGGTCGGCGGGGATAGGTTCGGGAGCAGGAGCTGCAGGGGCTGACTTGATCGCCACCTCAGGCACTGACGCAGGCGGTGCGGAACATTGCGCAGGTGTGCTGGGAGCGTCAGCCACGCTGTCCGCGCGAGGACTATCGGGCCGCAGTCCGGACAGCGTGGCTGCGCTCATTACCGACACAGGTGGAGCCTGAGGGATTGTCGTCATCGCGTCCGGCAGCAACGCCAACTCGACCGGCAGGAACGGCAGCGGCGACCAGCGCAGCTGCTGTTTGGCGGTTACCAGGGCCTCGATCCGGCCGATCAGGTCACCAGGGGCAGCCTGGACCGCCGCGAGGGCGTCTGGCAGCGCTGCAGCGGCATCAGGCACGCCGTACGCCCGCCAGAGCAAGGCGCGCATGAGCAGGATGAGCTCGTCGATCACAGCGCCGGGGTCGTCGCCCCGTTCGGCGGCTGCGGCCAGGCCGGCTTGGATCGCCGCCGCGTCGCTGGCCAGGCTGGCCAGGATCAGCCGGGCCAGTTCCTCGCTCGGTGCGATGCCCAGCACCAGCCGCACCGTGTCGGCCGTGACCGGCGACTCGCCGGTCGCCTGGAGCTGCCCAAGGAGCGAGAGCGCGTCGCGGAACGCGCCGTCGGCGTGCAGTACCAGGAGCTCGACCGCCGCGTCCTCGATCCGAAGCTGCTCCTGCTCGGCCACCCACTTGAGATGGGAGCGGATGTCGCCTGGCGTCGCTCGGCGGAACGCAAAGTGCTGGACGCGCGAGATGATCGTGTCCGGCACGCGGTTGAGTTCGGTCGTCGCCAGGATAAACAGGGCGTGGGCCGGCGGTTCCTCGAGCGTCTTGAGGAGGGCGTTGAACGCCTCCTTCGTGAGCATGTGGACCTCGTCGATGATGTACACCTTCTTGGCCACGCCCGCGCCCGGCGCCAGGCGGATCGTCTCACGGAGCGTCCGGATCTCGTCGATGCCGCGGTTGCTGGCGGCGTCGATCTCGACCACCGCCAAGCTCCGGCCCGCCCGGATACTCTCGCACGACTCGCAGTTCCCGCAGGGCTCGCTGGCATCGGCGGCGCGGACCGGGCAGTTGACCGCCATCGCCAGGATCCGGGCGACCGAGGTCTTGCCCGAGCCGCGTGAGCCGGCGAACAGGTAGGCGTGCGCCACCAGCTGGTGGGCGACCGCGTTCATGAGCGTCCGTTTGACGTGGTCCTGGCCGACCACGGACGCGAAGGTCTGGGGCCGGTAGGTCCGGTAGAGTGCCATAGGGCTTGATCCTACCGTCTCGCCGGCCGCGAGACAAATCGGGCTAGTTCGGCTCGAGATCGCCCTGCAGCCGCAGGAGTTCCGGGTCGGTCGGGAAGCGCGCCAAGGCGTCGTCGAGGGCCGCCCGCGCCTGTGGAATACTGTTCGCGCTCACCAGCACCCGGACGAGCGCGACGAAGCCCGGCACCGAGGGCGCGACCACGGTCGCCTTCCGGTACGGCTCCGCCGCCTGGATGAACTGGCCGCGGGCTTCGGCCGCCGCGCCCGCCGCAAGATAGTCGGCTGCCAACAGGTCCTCTTGGCGCATGATCCGGTGCGCCAGGCCGGCATCGTCGAGCGTCCGTTCGGGCAGCAGGCTGACCCGGTCGTTCGGCAGGCTGAGGATGACGACGTAGGCCAGCATGAGGCCAATGAGCAGCTCCAGCGCCCGGCGCACCGCCGCCACCGGCACCCGTCCCGTCATGACAACCGCCGCGAGCCAGCCCGCTTCTTCATACCCTTCAAGGGCATGAACACCAGGAACGTCGTGCCCTTACCGGCGGCCGAGGTGAACTGGATCGTGCCGCCGATCTCGTCGAGGATCTGCTTGACCATGTACAGGCCCAGGCCGGTCCCGTCGGTATCGGTTTTCTTGACGTTGTCGGCGCGGAACAGCTTCTCGAAGATGCGGCCGTGCTGCTCCTTGGGGATCCCGATGCCGGTATCCTGGATCTTGATCGCGAAGGCATCATCCTTCACGCCCAGGCTGAGCGTGATCGTGCCCTTGTCCGGCGTGTACTTGATCGAGTTGCTGACCAGGTTCTGCAGGATGATCTGCAGCAGGTGCGGGTCAAGGGTGATCACCGGGATATCCTTGGCGAAGTGCCGCTTCAGCGTCAGCTGCTTCTTCGTGATGAGCGCCTTGACCTCACCGAGCACCGCTTCGGCGATCTCGACCGGCTTCGTCGGCTTCGGCTCGACCATGAACGTGCCCAGCTCGATCCGCGAGACGTTGAGGAGCGAGTTGACCATGTCGACCAGCCGCTTCCCGCCGTGCTGGATTTCCTTCAGGTACTCGGTCTGCGTCGCGTCGAGCTTGCCGGCGTCGCCCGACAGCAGCATCTCGACGTACCAACCGATCGCCGACAGTGGCGTCCGGAGCTGGTGGCTCGCCAACGAGACGAACTCGGTCTTCGCTTGGTCGATCTGCTTCTCGCGCGTGATGTCGCGGAAGACCACGATGCCGCCGATCTGCTTGCCCTCGAGCTCGATCGGCGAGGCGGTGATCGCCACCGGGAAGCTGGTGCCGTCCTTGCGGGTGTACGAGTAGTCGTTCGTACTGATCGGCTTGCCGCTGCTCATTGCCAAGCGGATCGGCCGGTTCTTGAGCGGCACGAGCTTGCCGTCGCCATCGACCGGCTGGACGACCTTGGTGAACCGGCCGCCGATGATCTTCGTGCTGTCGTAGCCAAGCAGCTCGCCCGCCTGGTTGTTGGCCAAAATGATCTCGTCGTCGGTGTCGGTCGCGATCACGCCCTCGCCGATACTTTCGAGCAAGGCCTCGTCCTTCCGCTCGTTCTCGAGCGTCAAGCGCTTCTCCTTCTCCAGATCCTCGAGGATATTGATCATCGCGAGCTTGGTGTTTTCCAGGTCGGCGTTCTTCTGCTGCATCTGGGTGATCGTCTTGTCGATCGTGCTGATGAGCTCCCGTTGGCGGATCTCGGCCTCGTGCTGGGCCGTGATTTGCTCACGCAGCTCACGGTTCCGCTCGTAGAGCTGCTGCTCGCGCTCTACCAGCACGTGCTGGTCGTGCTCCCGGATGTACTCGAAGTACAGGTAGATGAAGATACTCAGGATCGACAGGCTGGCGAGCAGCTGGCGGATCTCGATCGGATCGTAGGCGAGCGAGACCGTCGTCACCTGCGATGCCAGCTGCAGCAACAGGACTGCCGCCATGAGCGCCAGGATCCAGAGCATCCCGCGGTGCTTGCCTTTCAAAAAGAAGGCGAGGATCGGAAACAGCGAAAACCAGTAGATGCCCGTCCGCTGGACGCCGCCGCTCAAGAACAAGACCAGCAGCACCGTGAAGAACAGGCCCAGCAAGATGCTGGCCGAGACCGCGGGCCGCTTCGCCTGCCGTAGGTAGAGGACGTTGGCGAGCGTCAGTACGCCCGAGCCGATCTCGATGTCACCCACCAGCGACTGGTGCTCGACGGTCAGGTTGACGACGCCGAAGATCGCGATCGCCGCGAATCCCACGAGCGAGAACACGTTCACGAACCGCACCAAGCGGACCGTCTCGTCCGACGCCTGCTCCGGCGCCCCGCCGGTCGTAAAGCGCTCCCAGGCCTGCCACCACTGGTCCCTAGTCATGGGCACCTGGCTTCTTGAGCGCCTTCAACTGTTTCTTGAGCTCGACCATTTTGAGCTCGCGCCCGACCACGAACTTGTTGAACCGCTCGAGTTCCTTGACCTTCTCTTCCAGCTCGACCGTCCGGCGCTTGACGTCGTCCTCGAGCGTCTCTTTCGCCAGCTGCAGGTCGCGCGTGCGGGCTGACAGGCGCTCGCCCATCGCGTTGAAGGTATTGGTCAGGTCGCCGATCTCGTCGTGCGAGCGGACCACTCCCCGGGCCGCGAAGTTCCCCTCGGAAAACGCCTCGGCCACTTCCGCCAGCGTCTGGATCGGCTGGATGAGGTTCCGGCTGATGAACAGGAACACGAGCAAAATGAGCACGAGGATGAGCGTCAGGGCGACGAAGCTCGCCAGGTCGATGTTGAGGGATTCCTGCCGCAGCGTCAGGACGCCGGTCGCAATCGCCGTGCTCTGGGCCTGCAGGAAGCGGTCGATCTCGTCGAGGTACTCGTTCGACTGGTCCTGGTACTGGCTTTTGAGGAGCGCGGCCGCGAGCGGCTGATGGCCGGCCGCCACCAGGTCGAACATCTGCTGCTCGGTGCTCCGGAGCTGGTCCCCGATCGCCCGGAGCGTTTCCAGCCGGCTCAAGTCGGCCTGGTCGTCGAACAGCCCGACCAACTGCTGGTCTGTCTCGGCATACGAGCTGCGGACCGTTGCGTAGGCCGCCAGGGCGTCAGCCCGTTGGCCGGTCGTGTAGATGACGGCCCGCGCCTTGCCGGCCAGCTGGCGGTTACCGTACTTCAGGTTCCAGAGCATGGTGTACTGCTCGTCCCGCGCCTGGGCCGCCACCAAGCGGCCGTGCATGGTCTGCGTTTCACTCGAGACGAACAGGCCGTAGGCTGTGATCGCCAGGAATACGAGCATGAAGCTCGAGATGAGCTTCATGCGGATTGATTGGTTGTACCCTGCGTGTTGCTGCGGCATCGACCCCTCCGTGCGCCGCGACGCTACTCTTCGAGCGTCTGGAGTGCGACCGGATCGATCTCGACCCGGGGCGCCAGCTCGGGCCCGCCGTCGATCGAGATGCCCAAGTACTCGTGCTCGGCTGGGTCAGGGATATTGAACTTGTTGAGCAGGCCGAGCTCGACGGTGTAGAAGCCGTTGACGGTTAGGAGCCGGTGGGCGCCCTCATGCACCTCGGTCCATTGGGCGATCCCGCCCTGCTCGACCGGGTACATCCGGAACACCGCGTCGTGGGTCCCGTCGCGGACCGGCACGCCGTCCGGCGCCAGGAGCTTGCCGGCTACCGGCAGCCCGACGATCTCGGCCTTGAGGCCGGTCTTCCCCGGCGTCAGCACCACCATGCCCAAGATGAGCACGCTCACCACGAGCACACTCAGGTGGACATGCGGCCGGAGCGGGTGGTGGTGCCAGTCGCGGTACCACGTCGCCGAATCGTGCAGGTACCGGTGCAGGCGGCGCGTCCCTGGCAAGGACGGCTGGCTGCAGGCGCCGTTCGGGCAGTCGGTCGTGGCCATTGCGGTACTGACTGCTGCTTAGCGGGTGACAGTGATCGTGGCGCTGTTCTCGGCGCTCGGCGCGTTCACGGTCACGCGGCCGTTCGCGTTCTTGCTCACGTTGTACCCCGTGCCGTTCGTGCTCGAGCCGGTCGGGTCGGTCGGGATCGAGACCAGGTAGGTACCGCTCGTGGTCAGGACCGAGAGGTCGATGAGGCCGGTGCAGGTGCCGCTCGTCTTACAGATCTGGGTCGAGGTCGTGGTGATCGAGGCTGGCAGCGTGCCATTGTTGTCGATCGCGTACTGGTAGATGCCATTGAGGATCGTGTTCACGTCCACGCGGCGCTGGGCGTTCCGGGTATCAGCCAGCTGTTTGCTCGGGTTGATCGCCAAAATGACGATGCCGGCGATGATCGCGATCGCGCCCACCACCAAGAGGATTTCCAGTAAGGTGAAGCCGCGTTTCGTCCCGTTCCGTTGCATACGTTCCTCCTTCGGTGCGTCAGGCGTTAGCGCGTGACGCTGATGGTTGCGCTGTTTTCTGCACTTGGTGCACTCACTGTAACACGGCCGTTCGTGTTTTTGCTAATGCTGTAGCCCGTGCCGTTCGCACTGACGCCGGTCGGGTCGGTCGGGATCGAGACCAGGTACGTGCCGTTCGTCGTCAGGACCGAGAGGTCGATGAGGCTGGTGCACGAGCCGGCGCCGGTCTTGCAGATGCCGGTTGTGGTCGTGGTAATGGTCGCCGGCAGCGTGCCGCTGTTGTCGATCGCGTACTGGTAGACCGCGTTCAGGATCGTGCTCACGTTCAGTCTTCGCTGCGCGTTGCGGGTATCGGCGAGCTGCTTGCTGGGGTTGATCGCCAGCACGACGATCCCGGCGATGATCGCGATCGCGCCGACGACAAGGAGGATTTCTAGGAGCGTGAAGCCCGGGGCGGATCGTCGCACGGTGGATCCTACCGGGTCACCGTGATCGAGGCCCCGCTCTCCGCGCTCGGAGCCGCCACGGTCACGCGGCCGTTCGCGTTCTTCGACACCGTGTAGCCGGTATTGTTCGTCCCCGAGCCAGTCGGATCCGTCGGGATCGAGACGAGGTAGGTGCCGTTCGTCGTCAGCGCCGCCAGGTCAGTAAGGCTCGTGCACGAGCCGGCGCCCGTCTTGCAGATCTGGGTCGTCGTGGTCGTGATCGCCGCGGGCAACGCCCCGTTGTCGATCGCGTACTGGTAGATGCCATTGAGGATCGTGTTCACGTCCACGCGGCGCTGGGCGTTCCGGGTATCGGCCAGCTGTTTGCTCGGGTTCAAGGCCACGATCACGATCCCAGCCAGGATGCTGATCGCACCCACGACCAACAGGATTTCCAAGAGCGTAAAACCGCGCTGCGCACGAGCCATTGTTCCCTCCTTCTAGTGTGCACTCATAGTGACGGTGGTAGCCTGTCTTGGCTAGTGGATAGCCTAGAACGTGGCGACTTCCTGCCACGACGAGATGACCGTTTTCGGTGTCAGCTGGCTGACGAACACGTCGACTTTCCGCACCACCGTCCCGACTGTCCCGGTGGCCTCGACCTCGCGCGCCTCGCCGCTGCCGACGATGACCGTGTAGCTGCACGTCCCGGCCCCGAGCGTCAGGGTAGCCGTGCCCGAGTAGCTGGTCGAGAACCGCAGCTGCTGCAGCGCCTCCTCGGCGCACGCGTCGGCCAAGGCGGCCGCGCTCTTCGACTGTTGGAGCGCCAAGCTGCTCCGGGCGTTCCCGATCCCCAGCAAGAGCAGCGAGCTGGCCACGGCCACGCCGACCGCGCTCACCACGAGCACGGTAAGCAGGGTGACGTAGCCGGCGTGGGACGAGGAGGGTGTCATTGGCGGAAGGTGGCGGTGTCGCGGAAGGTCTTGGTGTACGAAAACTCGTTCCGACCGCTGCTGTTGACGCTCGTGATCGTGAAGCTCACCCGCACCGTGCCCTGGGTGGTCGACCGGGTCAGGTTCTGGAACGTCAGGCCCGAGGCGGTTACCCGGGTGGTCGTCAGGTTCTGGGCCGCGCCCGCCCCCTCGGTCTCGCGGATCACGCCGCCCGAGAGATCGAAGACGCTCGGGCTCAAGGCGCCGGTCGGCACCGTGATCGTCAGGCTGCTGCCGCTCGCGCCGGTCGCGGGCGAGGTGACGGCGGTGCCGTTCCGGATCGTCTGCGTGATCACCTGCATCGCCTGCTCGCCCTGCGCCTCGACCTCGCTGATCGTCTGGAACTTGGCGCGCGCCTGGAGCATGGTGATGAGGAACCCCGAGACGCTCGTGATAATGATCGAGGTGATCGCCAGGTAGAGCATGAGCTCGACGAGCGTGAAGCCGCGGGATCCTGTCGGTCGGACGGGGGTGCGTGTCATAAAACTATCTTACCGGTAATACAGCCGGACTTCTTGCAGTATTGGGGAGTCTGTCCCGTCGCCGGCTAGCTCGACCCGGTACTGGACCCACTGGTTGCCGTTCAGGGCCAATGGGATCCGCGTCCCGGTGTTGGCCGTGAAGTACGTGCCCGAGCCGGTGGCGCCGTACCAGGCCGACCACGTCCCCGGACTCCCCGCCGCGTTCGGGGCAGTGCGCACCTGGAGCTTGATCGTACAGGCGGGACTGCAGCTGGGCACCGACTGGTCCCACTCCACGCTCTCGACCGGCGAGCTGTCGGTCATGTTGAAGGCCGAGGATTGCAGGCTGCCGGCCGTCGCGTAGCCCGTGCCGCCACCGCTGCCCGACGGGTAGGTGACCGACACGGACTGGATTTCCGGGGTCAGCGTGGTGTTGGCCGTGGTCAACGTTGCCTGGTACTGGAAGTACCGGTTCGTCGGCACGTTCGTCAGGACGAAGGACGGCGTCGTGGTCGTGCTGTTGCCGAGCTCCGTGTAGTACGTGCTCCCCGTGCCGTCCGGCCCGGCAAAGCTCTCGCCCGCGCAGGCGGCGTCGTCGCAGGAGCGGACCTGGTACTTCAGGTTGAGGGCGCCGCGCTTGTACATGTCGGACACCTCGGTGGCCGAGAGCGCCCGGGACCACACCCCGACCTCGTCGATCGAGCCGATGAACCCCACCTCGGCGTCGGGCGTCTGGTCGCCGATGAGCGTCGTCGCTGCCGAGGCGCTCAGCGTGCCGGTTTTCGCAACCGAGCCGTCGCTGACACCGTCTTTGTACACCGTCATCGTGCTGCCGTTGTAGACGCCGACGATGTGCATCCAGCTGCCGATCGTGTACGTCGTGCTCCCACTCAGCGTCGTCGTGGTCGAGCCCGTCCGGATCCGGAACCGGACCTTGGCGGTCGTGCTGCTGACGCGCGTGAAGCCCAGTGACCAGATGTACACGTTCCCGGACGTATCGCGGGACACGACCTCGGGGTTACCGCTCGGCAAGCTCGTTTCCTTCACCCACGCCGAGAGCGTGAGCGCCGAGCCGCTGATGGCGGCCGTGCTCAGCGTCACCCGGTTGCTCGAGCCATCGAACGCGAACGCGCCGTTGAACTCGCCCGTCCCGGCGGTCGGACACTCGCTGCTGCTTGAGACGCAGGTGCCGGTCCGGCTGTTGCCGGAGCTGTCGGCGAACGAGGTCGCGCCTGCGGACTCATTGAGGTGGTACAGTCCCCAGTTGCTCGTCATCGCCATGTTGCCCGTTGGGTACCCAGTCTCGGTCGCACCATTGTTCGGCAGCTCCTTGCCGGTCGGGCGGTTTGGTGTCCAGCCGAAGGTCTGCCAGATGGCCGCCATGCCGGCGTCCTGGATCTTGCTCGTGTAGGTGCCGGTGCCGGCCGTCTTCCCGCCGGCCGTCAGGTCTACCAGGTTGGTGCCAGTGTTGTACTGCGTGTTGCTCGTGTAGGTTCCGGCATCGAACTCGGTCTTGGTGTCGTCGACGAGCGTGGTGGTGGCGAGCGCCTGCTCGGTGCTGGCGGCTACCGTCGGCGTCGTGGCAACGTCTAGCGTTAGCCTCAGATTGTCGTAGACGAACGCCGGCTGGCCAGCAGCATATTGGTCGGTGGCAATCCGTATCTGGTTGAGCGTCGATTGGCTCGTAGCATACGTCTGCGCAGTTGCGCGAAGTACCCCAGCGCGGTAGTAGTCGTACGTTTGAGCCGTCGTATTAACCACGAGCTTGATCGCGTATGGCCCCCCATGAATTCCCGTCTCCATGTTGCCCGTCAGATCATTGCTGACATTCTCGGTGCCGTTGGGAGAAAACTGCGCTCCCTCACCGGTGTAGATACCCGGGCCGACGCCAGTCGTGCGGCTCGCGTCGGTCATTGTGGCCGAGTTGCCAATATTCAGGTAGTGCGTCCACGTGGCCTCACTATTACTCGGCAGGGTCCAATCAAATTGCAGGGTAAAGTTCCCGGGCAGCGCGCCGAGCGGGAATGTCTGCTTGATACCAGCGTCGGCCGGACCCGTGTTGTTACCAACCACCGAGGCGGCATTGGTTGCGATCGAGACATTGCCACCACCCGTCGTCCACTCCGTCCAGCCATTCCCGATCGTCGTCGAATCCGACCGGTTAAAGAAGTCGGCGAAGTAGTAGACGTTCATCTCATTCGTTGGCGGCGTACCAGCGGAGGCGTTGCCATAGTAGACGTAGTAGCTGCCATCAGCATCTTCGTTTAAGTTGGCCGTAATGTCCGACTGAAGGCGGAAGTCGATCGCCGTGGCGGCGTTGTTCCAGGTCGTCCCGATCCGATCGAGCTCGACCGGTTGTCCGGCCGTCGGCTGCCAGACAATCCGGACATCGTTGCCGCTCGCAAGCAGCACGTGGGTGGCGGTCGTGCGGGTATCCATCGTCAGTGTAGAGGTGTAGCCGGTTTTCAAGAGCGAGTGGCTAGTCCCGAACGTGATCTTCTCCCGGTAGCCGTAGCCGGTGTTCCACCACGGGTTGCCGTCTCCCGACAGCGACTTCAGGGTCACCTGGCCGGCCGTACTGACCGTGACGTTGCCGTCGTCGGTGTCGTACTTGGTCGCATCCGACCACGTCGACTGGCCCGAGCCGCCGAACCAATTCGTCTGCGTCCAGCTGGTCGACTCCCAGTCGGTCAGGTAGCTCACGCGCGACACCGAGCCGGTCGTGGCACCCGGTCCCACCGGCCAGGTCACGGTCACGGTCACCTGCTTGCTGTGCGGATCGGTGTAGGTGGCCGGGCAGGCGGCAATCACGTAGCTGCCGTTCCGGCAGACGTCGGCGAAGCTGATCGTGCGCGTGAACTCGTCGATCGTCTCGGTCGTACCCTCGCCCAGGAACGCCCAGGTATTGCTGGCAACTTGGACGCCGCTCTGGGTGTACTGGAGCTCGTTGAACGCCTGGTCCCGGATGCTCCGGACCGACTCGATCCCTTCTTCCGCCAAGTTGGCCGCGCGGGCCCGCTGGCCCGACCCCAGGGTGGCCTGCTGACCCAAGATGAGGGCGCCCGCGAAGCTGGTGACGACGATCGAGAACGCCGCGGCCGAGAGCATCGCCTCAACGAGAGAGAACCCCTGCTCATGGGCAGCCGGTTGGTGGGTAGGCGGACGCGTCGGCATCAGTACGTCACCGTGCCTTTCGCCGACACCGCCACCGTCCGCACCTGGCCGGTCGAGGCGGTCAGGGTTGCCGTGCCGGTCGAGAGCGCCGCGCCGGTCAGCCGGTCGAACACCACCTCACCTACACCGGTCGGCGTGATCGTCGTCGGCACCGCGAAGGTCTCGTCGTAGGCTGCGGTCCGCGCCGCGTAGCTGCTGCCTTGGAAGACCGTGATCGAGCCGGATTGGATCTTGACGCCCCACTGGCTGTCGCCGTCGCTCGCGATGGCCAGGATCTGGGCCCGGCGGAACGAGCCGGCCACGGTGTTGGCCGCGATGTCGAGGTCGTTCTTCACTTGGAACGATTGGTAGACCGGCGCCGAGAAGCCGGCGATCACGGTCACGATCGCCACGACGAGCAAGATCTCCAGCAGCGTGAAGCCGCCCTGAGACCGCGGCGTTACGGCTGCGCGACGGTGACGAACTGGCCGGATACCCACCCCGTCCCTCCTGTTGGCAGTGCGACTTCGTACCATCCGCCCTCGGCATCGAGCACCTGGTAGGACGCCTGCGGTGCCGCGTGGCCCACGACCGCGCCGCTCTCGCTCGGCCGATCCCGGACGTTGAGGAAGGCCAGGCCGTCGTCGGCCACGGTCAGGGTCCGCGGTGCCACCGGCGCCGTCGTCCGCGCCCCCAGTACGGTCGGTACGGTCACGCCGTCGTCGGGCAGTGCCGCCAGGTCGGCGGTCGGCGCCGAGACCGCCGAGGTCTGGGCCGGGGCTGGCTCGGTCGCGCTGGGATCGGTGGCAGTGGGCGCAGGCGCCGGTGCGGCCGTGACCGGCTCGGTCGCGTTCGTGAAGTCGCCCACCAGCTTGTAGATCGGCAGTACGACCGCGATCGCCACGAACATGACGCCCAGCCAGACCACCACGAGCATCACCGGCTCGATGATGACGACCAGGTTCTTGGTGGTAATATCGGTCTTTTCCTCGTACAGGTC
>JAYRIO010000038.1:0-2371 GCA_041906745.1 Patescibacteria group bacterium | reverse complement strand
GGCCGCCGGCAAGGGCCCGGACATCTGGTCGATCCGCAACGACTGGATGCCGCGGCACAAAGATAAGCTCATCCCGATGCAGGACAACCTGCTGGCCGCGTTCACGCAGAACAAGAAGACCGACGAGGAGCGCTTGCAGACCCTGTTCGCGCCGATCGTCGACAAGGACGTGTTCATCGACGGCAAGGTCTACGGGCTGCCCTATTCCGTCGACACCCTCGTGGTCTACCGGAACACGGCGCTCTTCAACGCCAAGATCAGCCAGCTGTCGCGGGACGGCCGCGACGCCGACGCCACGTTCCTGCAGGAGCCGTTCAACACCTACGACAAGCTGCAACGGGCCGTGCAACTCCTGACGGAGCGCAACGGCAACGATATCAAGGTCGCGGGCTTGGCCGCGGGCACGTCGAACAACGTCTCGCGCGCCGCCGACATCGTCTCCGCCATGATGCTCCAGAACCACACCGAGATGGTCTCGGCCGAACACACGAACGCGAGCTTCCACTTGGGCGTCAAGGACGCGGTCGGCAATACGACCTTCCCCGGCACCGAGGCGCTGCAGCGGTTCACCAGTTTCGCCGACCCGAGCCAGCCGTACTACACCTGGAACGCCTCGATGCCGAACGACATCCAGGCGTTCATGAGCGGCAAGGCGGCCATGATCATCGGCTACCAGTACTACGAACTCACGTTCAAGCAGCAGGCGCCGAACATGCAGTACGGCGTCATGCCGTTCCCGCAGGTCCGCGATACCGACGTCCCGGTCGACTACCCCTCGTACTACATCGAGACGGTCACCAAGAATGCCAAGGATCCAGTGCTGGCGTGGCAGGTGCTCGCCAACCTGGTGATCCAGCGGGGCGACATGTACCGCCAAGCTGACACGCGACCCACACCGAAGCCCGCGCTCGAAACGCCGACCACGACCGAACGCACGAACGCCGGCAACCCGTTCAACTATCAGCAGCAGACGGCGACCGACTGGTACAAGAGCAAGCGGCCCGACAAGGTCGATGCGATCTTCAACGACCTGATCCAACGCGTCGGCACGAAGCAGCAGCCGGCCCAGAACGCGATCGAAGCCGCTGCACAGCAGGTGTCGACAATCCTCCAGCAAGAGCAGTCGGAATGAACTGGAAGCGCGTCGGCATCGCCGGCGGGGCGCTCGCCACGTTCGTGGTCGGCGTCAGTATCGTCGCGTACACGACCGGGAGCTTCGTCAGCCAGGCGGACGAGGTAACCGGCATCGATACGTCTTCGAGCGACACTTTCAGCCCTACGAGCGACCTGACTGGCGTACCGGTCGAAAGCCCTTCGTCATCCGCTACCAGCGCAGCCGCGACAGGATCAGTTGTCAACCTGAACGGATCCCCCCTGCAGACAAGTTCCGCGAGCTCTCAAGCTACGGGCAGTGGCCAGCTTGGCGCAATCAAACCCGCGGATCCGATCAAGATCACAAGCCAGATCGGCAAGAGCTTTTCGTCCTTGGATGACATCCTCAAGATCGGCGTCCCGAAGCTCCTCATCAACCTGGCCGGGCTCGTCATGATGGTGATGTTTTTCATCAACGCTATCAAGCTTTTGTTCAATGCCGGGAACGAAAGCGGGGTCAAGGACGCCAAGGTGGGCATGCTGAACGCCGGCATCGGCTTCGCGATCGTCCTCTTAGCCTACGCGATCGTCGCGTTCATCAATGGCATCTTCAAGTAAGCCGATGAGATCGCCCCGGAGACACCTGCCCCAGCTTGCCGCGACCACAGTCGCGTTCTTCGGTAGCGCGATGGCCGCGCACGCCGCTGACGACCTTTCCGCAGAGAGCATCACGGCGTTCCTGAAGGATCTGGCTGCCAAGGCCATCCAGTACGTCCTGGTCGTGGCGGCGATCTTCATCATTCTCGCCGGCTACCGCTTCATGACCTCGTTCGGCAACCAGAGCCGGCTCAACCAAGCCAAGGAGATGTTGCTCTATATCGTGATCGGGGTCCTGGTGGTACTTGGCGCCTACCTGTCGGTGAACGCGCTCTTGGCCCAACTCGGCAAGTGACACTGTGGACAGCCAGTTGCCTCAAACCGGCACTGGCGTAGAATGAACAGAGTTTCAGGAGGGAATAGATGACAAAACTGAATCGGATCATCCTTACGGCCTGCGCCGCGATCGCGGCGATCGTGCCAGCTGGCGCCCTTGCGCAAGTAGACGTAAACGGGATAACAGCCATTCCCCAACAATTCAAAACGTTCGATAACACAATAAAGGCCGCGTTCAATCTCACGATTATCGTATCCGGCGTCATTTTTGTGGCACTGATCCTCTATGGTGGCGTCCTCTACCTCACCTCGGTCGGCGACGAGGATGTAGTCGGCAAGGCTCGGC
>JAYRIO010000037.1:0-7029 GCA_041906745.1 Patescibacteria group bacterium | reverse complement strand
AGCCGTCGGCAGTCGTGCCGCCGACCCGCGTCGACATCGCGACCAGCTTGTCGCCGTTCGTGATCGTGTACGCACTCGACGGGACGCCGCTGGCCGGATCGGGCATGCTTGACGGCACAATGCCGACGGTGCCGATCGAGCTGTTACATGGTGGACCTGAGCCGGCCGGCCCGCTGACAGGAAGTTACTTGGCGGAAACCTGGCAGCCACGACCAGGCATACGCCACGCGGTCGTGACAGAACAGACAAGTGGGGCGAATGGCGAAACCGTACTCGCTGGACGATCCCTTGTCGAGGTGGAGCGGCGCACACGGTCAATCGGGCAGTTGGCGCTGCTCGTCTGGCTCGTCGGGACCATCGGGCTAGTCGGACTGTCTCTTGGAATCCGGCAGCTTGGTCGCAACTGACGGGATTGCGAGGGGGCTGGCGGCGGTATCTGCCTGCTGATGCTGATGGCGGAGGAACAGGCCGATGCCCGCCAAGAGCGGCAACCAAAAGTGCACCCCGCGGAATGCGATCGAGACGGCAATCGCCTGTGGCGCAGGCACGCCGACGCTAATGAGCACGGCGCCCATGATCGCTTCCTCGATGCCGACGCCCTGTGGTGCTGGCGCGACGATCCAAAAGAGCAGGCTGACCGCGTAGCCGGCGATGACCCAGGTCGGCACCAACGGGATCTGGAACGCCAGGAAAATCGCGGCGAATGACAGGATGTTGACGACGTACCCGACGAGGCCGAGCGTGATCGCGCGAGCAACCAGGGCCGGTTCGGTCCGCATCGCCTCGCCGGCCTCGGCGAGTTCGCGCATCGTCTCGTCGATCCACCCTTTCTTGAGAAACGGCGGCCGGCGGAACGTCCAGGCGAGCGAGTGCGCGATCCGGTCAATCCCGTGCAGGATGTGCCGGATGACGCTGCGCCGTTGGGTGGCCAGCCGGAAGGCCAGGTACAGGGCGCCGACGAGCCCCAGGAGGAGTAAGCCACCAAGGATTTGGTAGGCGCGGATCTCGTGCTGTACGGTGAGCAATCCGAGTGCCAGCAGCAGGAACGGGATGAATGACGAGTAACTGGCCAGGACGGACAGGAGCGCGCCCGAGCCGGCTTTGGCGGCGGACTCTTGCCGCGACGACGCGTCGTGGATGAGTAGGCCGGCACCGGCGATGCCGCCGGTCGGCGCCAGGACGTTGATGATGAGCGAGCCTAGGACCAGGGGCAGCAGCTCGCGTACCGTGCGGCCGATGCCGACGATCCGGAGCGAGGTCGCGGAAATATCAGTGAGGATATAGTAGTAGCTGGCCTGTAGCGCGAGCCCCACGACGATCCAGCTGACGCTTCCGGCCAGGAGCGTATCCTTCACCTCGCGCAGCTCGCCCAGCTGCTTAATCAGGAAGATCGCGGTCAAGGCCAAAAACAGCCACAGCGCGATGTGGCGGAGCGTGAAGGGAGAGGATCGTTTCACGGAGCCATCATAGCAAGGCAAGGTGCTATAGTGGATTCATGCGCTACACCGCCCAGCTGCGCCGCAGCCGCCGCCGGCATATCCTCCAATCGCGTGCGCAGAGTACCGCGATCACGCTGCTGTGGCTGTTCGGGCTCCTGATCGTCTTGCTGAGCGTCTCGAGCCTGGTCTCGATCCAGCCGGTCGAGTTCCTGATGAACCTGGCGACCAGTTTTGTGCGGACGAGCGTCGCCTACGCCATCGCGCTCGTGATCGCGGTGGTCGCGGCGCTCGGCGTCACGGCGAACGTGACGGTCGAGAACGCCCTGTTGCCGGTCCTGGATTCGCTCCAAAGCTTCCCCAGCTTCGCACTCTTCCCGCTGCTGGCCGAGGCGTTGAAACGCTCGCCCGAGGGTGTGATCGTGGTCGTGCTTGTGATCACGATGATCTGGCCGATCCTGTTCACGCTCATCAGCGCGATGAAGAACCGGCGCGAGCACCTGGAAGAGGCCGCGACGATCTTCGGGGCCACGGGCTGGCGCCGCCTGACGGCATTCACGCTCCCGCAGCTCTGGCCGGCGATCGTGACCGGCTCGATCGTCGGCTGGGGCGAGGGCTGGGAGTTTATCATCGGCGCCGAGCTCTTGGTGCACGTGGAGCGCGGGATCGGCCAGTATTTCGGGTACCTCGGCGACACCCACCAGTCGATGCTGCTGGCAGTCGGGATCGTCCTGCTCATGCTCTTCCTCTTCGTGATGAACAAGCTGTTCTGGCTGCCGATCCTTGACCAGGCCACTCACTATGAGTCCGAGTAAGCCGCGCCGCAACCAGGGCGCATCAGTCGTCGAGCTGCACGGCATCTCGAAGTGGTTTGCGTCGGAGCACGGTCCGGTGGCCGCGCTGTCGGACGTCGACCTTACGATCCCGGAGAAGCGGTTCGTCTGCCTGGTCGGACCGTCCGGCTGCGGCAAATCGACCCTGCTCCGGATCCTGGCCCGCCTCCTGCAGCCCGACGAAGGATCGGTGACGTTCGCCGACAAACAGGTGCTCAGTATGGTGTTCCAGGATTTCGCGCTCTTCCCGTGGCTGACCGTGGAGCAGAACATCGGGTTCGGTCTCACTATGCAGGGAGCCTCGCCCGCCGCCAGGACCAGGCTGGTCCGCGAGCACGTCGCGGAAATGGGACTGCACGGGTTCGAGCACCAGCACCCCCAAGAGCTCTCCGGCGGGATGAAGCAGCGGGTCGGGATTGCGCGGGCGCTCACCATGCAACCCGACATCCTCCTGATGGACGAACCCTTCTCCTCGCTCGACGCGTTCACGGCCGAAAAGCTCCGCCAAGCGGTCCTGCAGGTCTGGCAGCGCGACCAGATGACGGTGGTGATGGTGACGCACTTGATCGAGGAGGCGGTCGAACTGGCGGACGAGATCGTCGTCTTCTCAGCCCGCCCCGGCCGCGTGGTCGAACGCGTCCCCGTCGACCTGCCACGCCCGCGGAACCGGCGGAGCGCGCCGTTCTATGCCCTGGTCGACCGGCTGGCGCAGTTCGTGTCGACCGACGGGTAAACGGTATTTGTGTTTCTCGGGGCGGCAGACTATAGTCACCTCGTACTTACAGGCGAAGGAGGCACTATGGAAGGAACGGTACTCAGCGGCATTGGTGCGGCCCCAGGGACGGCCGAGGGAACGGTCACCGTCGTGATCGGTGGCGCCGGACTCGAGGCCTTCCAGGCGGGCAACGTGTTGGTGGCCGATACGATCAATCCTACGATGGCGGCAGCGGTAAAGACCGCAGCGGCCGTAGTGACCGACGGAGGCGGCAAGACCTCGCACGCCGCGATCTTCGCCCGCGAAGCCGGTATCCCTGCCGTCGTTGCCGCCAATACCGCCTCGCAGACCTTGCAGACGGGCATGCGCGTGACGGTCGACGGAGACGCCGGTACGGTCACGGTAGCGCAGGCGTAGGAGTTCTGTGTGGCAGGGTTCCGCGCTCCTGCGGCAGCGACGCTGCTTTGGCTCGCCTGCCTCGTCGGGCTGGTGGGCTGGTTCTGGTATACGCGGTACGACACGCCCTGCCATCAGACGCTCCACTACGCGATCGGACGGTTCGACACGCAGTTCGGCGAAAGCCAAGCCGACTTCCTGCAGGCTGCCAGCGCGGCTGAAGCCGTCTGGGAAGAGCCGACCGGCTTCCCACTGTTCCAGTACGACCCAGCCGCATCGTTCAAACTGAACCTTGTCTTCGACGACCGCCAGCAAGCCACGAACGACCAGCAGCAGCTTGAGCACGAGATCAACGACGGCTCGGCCAGCTTCGACAGCAAGAAAGCGGCCTATGACGCCGAGCGCGCGGACTACGACCGCCGCTCCGCTGCCTTGAAGACGCAGATCGACCACTACAACGCGGCCGGCGGCGCGCCGAGCGACGTCTACGACCAGCTTGAGGCCGAGCGACGGAGTGTGAACGCGCTCGCCGACGAGCTCAACCGGCTCGGCGAGCAGCTGAACGCCCAGGCATCGGCCCTCAACCTGAAAATCGATTCGCTCAATACCCGGGTCGGCCGGGTGTTTGACCAGGCGACGTACACGGGCAAGGACATCAACCTCTACGAGTTCAAGAGCCAGCAGGACTTGGTCCTTGCCTTGGCCCACGAGTTCGGTCACGCCCTCACCCTTGAGCATGTCAGCGACCCGAAGGCGATCATGTACTACCTGCTCCAGGAGCAGGATCCCATGCATCCCGCGCTGACGAACGCCGACCTCTCGGCGCTCCGCGAGGCGTGCACGGCGCGGCTTGTCCCGCGGTTTCTGTCCGACAGACTTCATTTCTGATCCCTGAAGGAGGCCTATGCGACCCACCGCCACCCCGACCGTCCTTGTCGTCTTCGGGGCGACCGGCGACTTGGTGAAGAAAAAAATCATCCCCGCGCTCTTCTTGCTGTTCCGCCACGGCCAGCTCCCGAGCCGGTTCTTGCTGCTCGGGTTTTCCCGTAAACCCTGGACCGACGAGCAGTTCCAGGCCTACGCGCTCGAGCTCTTGGGTACGCAGGGCACCGAGGCCGAGCGCGCGGCCTTCGTCGCCCAGCTTGGGTACCAGCAGGGCCGGTTCGACGAGCAGCTGTCGTACGAGCGGCTCGAGGCACGGCTCGCGGCGGTCGACGCGGCCTGGAAGCTCTGTGCCAACAAGCTCTTCTACCTGGCGATCCCGCCCGAGCTGTACGCCGGGATCTTCGAGCACCTGAAGGCCTCGTCGCTCATCAAGGGCTGCTCGGAGGACGACGGGTGGACACGGCTCATCGTGGAAAAGCCGTTCGGCCGCGACCGCGCGACCGCCGAGGCGCTCGACATGCAGTTGGCGTCGCTCTTCGACGAGAACCAGATCTACCGGATCGACCACTATCTGGCCAAACAGATGCTGCAGAACATCCTGACGTTCCGGTTCGCCAACAACCTGTTCGAGGAGACGTGGAACAGCCGGTACATCGAGCGGATCGACGTCCGGCTCCTGGAGACCCTGGGGGTCGAGTCCCGCGGCGCGTTCTACGACGGCGTCGGCGCGCTCCGCGACGTCGGGCAGAACCACCTGCTCCAGATGTTGGCGCTCACGGTCATGGACCGGCCGGCCGACTTTACCGCGGACGAGATCCGGCGGCAGCGGGCAGCGGCCTTGCGCGACGTGCTGGCGCCGCCGAGCGAGGCCGCTATCCACCGGCTGACATACCGGGCCCAGTACGACGGCTACGGGGCCATCGAGGGCGTCCAGCCCAACTCGAGCACGGAGACCTACTTCTTCGCCGAGACGACACTGCAAGGCCCACGCTGGGGCGGGGTGACGGCAACCTTCGAATCGGGCAAACGGTTGGAACGCGCCGAAAAAGAGGTCGTGGTCACGTTCAAGCATCCCACGCCCTGCCTCTGCCCGCCGGGCCAGCACATCCAGAACCGGGTCGTGTTCCAATTGGAGCCCGACGAAGGCATCCAGATCTCCTTTTGGTCGAAGAAGCCAGGATTGAGTACGGACACCGAGGAGCGCGCGATCAATTTCTCGCTCTACGGCGAACGGGAGCGTGCCCAGTACGTCGAGGAATACGCGAAGCTCCTGCTCGACTGCATTGCTGGCGACCAGAAGCTCTTCGTCAGTACCGACGAGCTGACCGCGATGTGGCGCTTCGTCGATCCGATCAGCCAGGTCTGGTCGAGCGGGGCCGTGCCGTTGGCCCAGTACCGTCCGGACAGCCACGACGTCCGCCAAGCGGCCCGTGCGGCGATCGAGCATGAACGGCAGACCCACGCCGCGGCGCGCCGGGTCGGCATTGTCGGTTTGGGCAAGATGGGCGCCGGGTTGGCTGCGCAGCTGCTGGAGCAAGGGTGGCAGGTCGTGGGCTACAACCGGTCGCCGGCGCCGCGCGAGCGGCTGGCGGCCCAGGGGCTGGTACCGGCGGCGACGCTCCGCGAGCTGGTTGCGGCCTTGCCGGCGCCGCGCGTGCTCTGGCTCCTGCTGCCGGCCGGCGCCCTGGTCGACGAGTTCTTGTTCGGCGCCGACGGATTGGCGCACTTGCTTTCGGAGGGCGACACCGTCATCGACGGCGGCAACTCGTACTACAAAGACGCGGCTGGTCGGGCAGCACGCCTGCGTGAGCACGGGATCCGGTTCCTTGACGCCGGGATTTCCGGCGGACCAGCCGGGGCGCGGTACGGCGCCTGCCTCATGATCGGCGGCGACGAAGCAACCTTCCGCGACCTTGAGCCGCTCTTCCGGACGGTCTCGCTGCCGGGCGCCTACCAGTGGTTCCCCGGGGTCGGTGCGGGCCACTTCGTCAAAATGGTCCATAACGGGATCGAGTACGGCATGATGCAGGCGATGGCCGAAGGCTTCGCCGTCATGCGCGCGAGCGACTACCTGCTTGACCTTGCCGACGTCGCCTCGATCTACAACAACGGGAGTGTGATCGAGTCGCGGTTGGTCGGGTGGCTCAAGCAGGCGTTCGCGGTCCATGGGCCGGCCCTTGCCGACGTCACCGGCACGGTCGCCCATACCGGGGAAGGAGCCTGGACCGTGCAGACCGCCGACGAGCTCAAGGTCGCCGTCCCCGTGATTCGGGATTCCCTCCAGTTCCGCATCGACTCGGCCGCAAACCCATCGTATGCCGGCCAGGTGCTGTCGGCGCTCCGGGGCCAGTTCGGCGGCCATGCGACGCGCACCGCCGACCATGCGCCCGGTCCCGACAAATATGATAGGGTGAACCCATGAAGCTCTCGTTCTTCGGCGCTGCCGGCGAGGTGACCGGCAGCAACTACATCCTTGAAACCTCGCGGTCGCGGGTCGCCATCGACTGCGGCGCGTTCCAGGGAGGGAAGGAGCAGGAGCTCAAGAACGCCGCCCCGTTCATGTATGACGCCGCCGCGGTCGACGCCGTCATCCTCACCCACGCGCACCTCGACCATGTCGGTCGGCTGGCGAAGCTGGTCAAGGCCGGCTTCGGCGGCCCGATCTGGTCGACGCCGGCCACGAAAGAGCTGGCCGAGCTGATCATGCTCGACGCCGCCTCGATCATGAGCCACGAGGAGCTGAAGTTCGGTGATACGCCGCTCT
>JAYRIO010000036.1:0-12139 GCA_041906745.1 Patescibacteria group bacterium | reverse complement strand
CCTGTCGCTGTTCCTTATCGGCATCGGGATCCTGGTGGCGATGGAAGAGCTCTACGCCACGGCGGTCCGCAAGAGCACACCGCCGCGGGTGCCGTTGGCGACGCAGCTCCAGGCAGCCAACTGGACGACGACCACGAACTTGGCCGAGTACCTGACGCCCGACCTCGTCGATGTCTTGCTGGGGATCGAGCAGGGCGGGCAGTATGACTACGGCCGGTTTAAGGCGGCGTTCGTCCAGGATGAGTCGGCGCGGACGATCCTGATCCGGGCCGGACTCGTCGGCAACCTGCAAGACGATGCCGCGACGGCGCCGGCTGTTGCCCAACCCGTCAGCTCGCTCGAGGTGCTGCTGGCCTACGCGGCGACGTTTGCGGTCGAGGCGGGTGCGCTACGGATCGGCGCCAGCCACGTGCTGCGGGCGATGGCGGAGCATGACCAAGCGTTTGCCAACCAATTGTTCGCACACCACGTGGAGCCGAGCGATTTGCTGGGTGCGATCGCCTGGTTCGACCGCGGCGAGCGGCTCAAAGAGCGGCATTGGTTCTGGCAAGCCGGTTCGGTGGGCAGCTACGGCATCGGCCGCGACTGGTCGTCGGGCTACACGCCGACGCTGTCGCGCTACGCCACGGATATTTCGAAGTACCTGCGTGATCCGGCGCTCGCCAGCCGCGTGGTCGGCCGTGATGCGGTGATCGAGCAGGTCATTGCGGCCTTGGCGGGCGAGGGCAAGGCGCACGCCCTGTTGGTGGGCGTGCCGGGGATCGGCAAGAAGACGATCGTGAACGGCGTGGCAGCCAAGATCGCTGCAGGCGAGGTCCCGCCGACGCTGCGCGACAAGCACGTGATGCAGCTCGACGTGAACGCGCTCCTGTCGGGCGCGAGCGGCGAGGGCGAGCTGTCGAATCGGCTGCTGCGGGTACTTAATGACGCGGCGCGGGCCGGCAACATCATCCTCTTCATCGACAACATCCATGCCCTGCTGGCGACAAACTCCGAAGCGATTGGGTCGGTGAACGCGGCTGCGCTCCTGGGCCCAGTGTTGTCCGGCGGCCAGATCCAGGTGATCGCCTCGACGACGCCGCAGGATTTCCATACCACGGTCGCCCGCGAGGGTGCGGTGGCCGGTGCGTTCACGCGGATCGACGTCGAGGAGCCGACGCCCGAGGATACGGCGACGATCCTGCAGATGGCCGCGCTGCATCTGGAGTACCGCCTGGGCGTGCTCATCACCATGCCGGTCATCCGCACCGCGGTCACGGATGCGGATCGCTACCTACATCAGGAGCCACGGCCCGAGAACGCCATGAACTTGCTCGAAGCGGCGGCGATGGCAACGGCTAACCGGGCGGAAGCGGTGGTGACGCCGGCCATCGTCGACTCGGTGGTGTCGCAGCAATCCAAGGTGCCGGTGGGCGAGGTCGGCGGGAACGAGAAAGACAAGCTGCTTAACCTGGAAACCACGCTGCATCAGAAGGTGATTGGCCAGGACGAGGCGATCGCCGCCGTCGCCCAGGCCTTGCGCCGGGCACGGAGCGGCCTTGCCACGGGCAAGCGGCCGATCGGGAGCTTCCTCTTCTTGGGCCCGACCGGTGTCGGCAAGACCGAAACGGCCCGGGCGTTGGCCGCGGCCTACTTCGGCAGCCAAGAGGCGATGCTCCGGTTCGACATGAGCGAGTACCAGTCGCCGGCGGCCCTGGGCCAGCTCATCGGCTCGGCCACCGACGCCCAGGCCGGGGGTGCGGGCCAGCTCACCTCGCAAGTCAAAGACCATCCGTTCAGCCTGCTCCTGCTCGACGAGCTCGAGAAAGCGCACCCCGATGTCCTCAACGTCTTCCTCCAGGTGCTCGACGACGGCCATGTCACCGACGGCCTCGGCCAAAAGATCGACTTCACGAACACGATCATCATCGCCACGAGCAATGCCGGGTCGGAGTTCATCCGCCAGGCGGTCACGGCCGGCCAGACGAGCGAGCAGTTCCAGCCCGCCCTACTGAACGAACTCCAGTCCAAGGGCATCTTCCGGCCAGAGTTTTTGAACCGCTTCGATTCGGTCATCGCCTTCCATCCGCTCTCGCCCGAGCAGCTTACTGCCATCGTCGACCTGCAGCTCGCTGACCTCAACGACCGCCTCAAGGAGCAGGGAATCGCGTTGTCGCTTACCCAGGCTGCCAAGCAGGCGCTCGCCACCCGTGGCTACCAGCCCGAGTTTGGTGCCCGGGCGCTCCGCCGCGTCATGCAGACCGCGGTCGAGGACGTGGTCGCGAACCGGCTGCTGGCCGGCACGATCAAGCGCGGCGATGCGGTCACGTTCGACGCGGGGGATCTGGCAGCGTAGCCCGCCATCTGGTTCAATACTGGTGCAGGAAGTATCGTTCGTCTCGTCGAACACCTAAGTATTAGCGACGAAGACCAGAGTGATCTTTGTCTCGCGGGGAACGCTGCGGCGCCTGCCACTGCAGACCAACGTGTCCTCGCTCAAGCTTAGTTTGATCGGACGCTAGCCGATCGAAGCGGTTGCCGGCGACAGACATCAACGGCAATCATTCCTACCTCCACCCTGTTGCCCGGCCCCCACCGACCCTTGCCGGGCTCTTTTTTTGTCCCAGGGCATGCGGTATACTCCTGGTCATTCCGGGCACGTAGCTCAGTGGTAGAGCACTTCACTGATAATGAAGAGGTCGATGGTTCGATCCCATCCGTGCCCACCATGTGGCCTGCCTAGCAGGCCTCCAATGTTTGTAGGAGGGTTAAGAACTCGTGTCTGAAGAAGGTGAAGAGAATCGTATCCAAGCGGATTTTGAAACCACGCTCCCGCTGTTCGGTGACATCGACGGGAAAAGCGGTGCTGCATTTCTGACTGATTTATTCAAGCTGTTACCAAAGAAGCCGGCATCAATCGCGGTCCTGATCCGGTCGAACGGCGGATGCATCGATTGGGGCACGGCGATTGTTGAGGGGATTCGGATTGCTCGTGAGCGCTATCAGACGAAGATTGGCGTAATCGGATTGAGTCAGGTTGCCTCAATGGCGGCGACTATCTGGCTGTCGGTACCAGTACAGGATCGGATGCTGACGAAAAAAAGTAGGCTCCTGTTTCATAGGGCTAGGACGAATTTTAGTGGCGATTTGCGACAACGATCGAGCAATATGGGCGAAGAGCTACGAGAAATGATGGGTTTCGTTGCGATGCATCAGAAATTTGATACCGAGCTTGAAGAACAGCTTGTCTTTGAGACGAAAAAGAAGAGAAGCGAAATCAAGCGCCGTGTATCTGACGGGTGGTTTATTTCTGCGACTGAGGCGAAAGCGCTCGGTCTGGTGGGAACGATTATTTGAGCGGAGCTGCCATAAGGCAGCTTTTGTTTTGCTATTTGTCATCAACACCGAGCGTAGGCTCGGCGTTGTCGTTTGACAGCGGTGATATACTCTTGGTGTATCCCCGGTGGGGGGATTAAGAGAGGAGCTGCATGCGCCGCGAGAAAGACATCCAGCAACGAATCGTCCATCGGCTGAAGATCGCCCAAGGCCACTTGGCGAAGGTGGTGGCCATGGCCGAAGCGCAGGCCTACTGCATCGACGTGCTCCATCAGTCGCAGGCGGTGCAGAAAGCGCTCCGCGAGGTAGACAACCTGCTCATCGAAAACCACCTAAAATCCTGTGTCGTGGAAGCGATGCAGAACGGCAAGACGAATGAGGCGATCGCCGAGGTGATGGAGGTGTTTAAGAAACACTCCTACGAGAGTGAGAGCGTCGTATGACGCACTACACCTGCCCGATGCATCCCGAGGTGAGCCAAGATGTGCCCGGCATCTGCTCCAAGTGCGGCATGGCGCTCGCACCAAGGAACCAGCAACCTGTCCACGACCACACGCACCACGACCATCGCGCACTGTCGCCGGCTGACTCGATGAGTGGGCTCGATCGGTTCCGGATGAGCATGACGATGACAATGGGTATGGATCACACCGGCTTGGCGGGTCGCAAGATGGCCAAGCTTATGGAAGAGGATATCCGGAATAAATTTTTCATCTCGCTCGCGCTCACGATTCCGATCGTGCTCTACTCGCCGCTCGGTGAACGATTGCTGGGATTCCAGTTGGGATCGCCCGTGCCGACGCCGTGGCTCCTGCTCTTGCTGACGACGCCGGTCTTCTTCTACTGCGGCTGGCTCTTTCTCTATTCGGCGTACTGGTCGCTCCGACGCCGGGCGCTCGACATGTCCGTACTCATTGCGGTAGGGATCAGCGCGGCTTACCTATTTAGTATCCTGCTGACAGTGACGGGGAGTGCCGACTCGTTCTACGAAGCGGCGGCGATGCTTATTACCTTTGTCCTCTTTGGCCACTGGATGGAAATGAAGTCGAGGCGCGGCACGACCGATGCCTTACAGGCACTGTTCGATTTAGTACCGCCGCAGGCGCGCGTGGTGCGCAAGGGCAAGGAAGTAGTGGTGTCGACTACCGAGATCGCGCTCGGGGACACGGTCGTGCTGAAGCCGGGTGACAAGGTACCGGTTGATGGCCAGATCCTGACGGGCGAAACGGCCATTGACGAGTCGCTCGTGACGGGTGAGTCGTTGCCGGTCAGCAAGGCAATCGGCGACATCGTGATCGGTGGTTCGATCAACCAGACGGGGACGGTGACGTTCCGTGCGACCAAGGTGGGACAGGACACGGCCCTGGCCCAGATCGTGAAGCTTGTGGAGACCGCCCAGAATTCCAAAGCGCCGGGGCAGAAGCTGGCCGACCGTTGGGCGGCGTACTTGGTTGTGCTGGCGGTTGGGAGCGGTCTCGTCACATTCCTGGCTTGGTACCTGTTTGGTCAGGCCTCGTTGCTCACGGCGCTTACCTTCGCGATCTCGGCCGTGGTCATTGCGTGTCCGGATGCGCTCGGCTTAGCGACGCCGACGGCGGTGGCGGTCGGAACGGGTGTGGGCGCCAAGCACAACATTCTCATCAAAGACGCGCCGACACTCGAGCAAGTCTCCAAGATCCAGGCGGTCATGCTCGATAAGACCGGGACACTCACCGAAGGGAAGCCGGTGGTAACTGAGGTGATCGCGCTTGGGTCAACCGATGAGGCGACAATCTTGGCCTACGAAGCGGCGCTCGAGACGGGATCCAACCATCCGCTCGCCATGGCGATCGTGGCCGAGGCGACGAAGCGGCAGGTCAAGCCGGTGGGCGCGGTGACCAAATTCGAATCGATTGCGGGCCATGGTCTGACGGCGCAGGTCAAGGGCAAGGCGGTCCTGGCTGGGAATGAGGCGCTCATGCATAAGTTTCAGGTTCCGATCGATGTGGCGGCCCGGACGGCGATCGACCGGTTGGCTAAGGCGGGGAATACGCTCAGTCTTCTGGCGGTGGACGGTGCGTTGCTTGGGATCGTGGCGGCCGCCGACGTCATCAAACCAACCGCCAAGCAGGCGATTGCGGCACTCCATACGCTGGGCATCGAGACGGCCATGATCTCGGGCGACAATCAGCAGACGGCGAGCTCAATCGCCAAGCAGGTAGGGATCGATCGCGTTTTTGCCGAGGTGTTGCCAGCGGATAAGGCCAGGTACGTGCAGGAGCTCCAAGCCGAAGGGAAGTTCGTGGCGATGGTCGGTGACGGTGTCAATGATGCACCGGCGCTCGCGCAAGCGGACATCGGCATCGCGATCGGGACGGGCACTGACGTTGCGATCGAAACCGCCAAGGTGGTGCTCATGCGCTCCGACCCAGCCGACATTCTTCGCGCTATCACGCTGAGCCGGGCGACGGTCCGAACGATGAAGCAGAACCTGGCCTGGGCCTCGATCTACAACGTGCTGGCGATCCCGGTGGCCGCCGGCGTGCTGTATCCGGCCTTTGGTATCGCCCTCCGGCCCGAGGTGGCAGCGCTGCTCATGAGCATCTCCTCGATCATCGTGGCGACAAACGCGGTGCTCCTCAAACGCGTCGAGCGCACGCTTGAGGAGGTCTAAGATGGCTCCTTCCCGCTCAGCGGCACTGCGAAACGTGTTCATCGCGTTCTTCGTGGTTGGGCTGGGTGCAGCCCTGCTACCATGGGCGCTGCGTACAGTGCAGACCCAAGCCGTGTCCGACAAGGTGTACGTTGCCGAGGAGGGATCGGGGAGCGTGGCCGTGATCAATGTCGCGACGAATACGGTCCAAGCGACAATTCCCCTCGCCACGTCCGAGACCGCCTTCATGGCGCACAACGTTCAGGTTGCGCCGGATCAACGGAGCGTTTGGGTCACGGCGAATGCAATGGCGGGCATGGACCATAGCGATATGGCGAGTCATGGCGACAGCGAACCGTCAGCGCCTGATGCGTTGATCGTCCTGGATCCGCGCACGGACACAATTATCCGTCGGATCCCGATTGCTGCTGGTCTCCACTTGGCCCACGTAGTATTGACGCCTGACAGTGCTGCGGCCATTGCTGTCGCCCAGGAGGCAGGCAAGGTGTTCAAGATCGACGCCAAGACCTACGCGGTGAGTCAGACCGTGGATCTTCCAGCCGGCAGCCAGCCCCATGGTCTTAGAATTACGCCCAATGGCACGACCGCCTACATCGCCTTGATGGGAAGTAAGACGCTGGGAGTCCTGGATCTTGCCACCTTCACAATCACGTACCAGCCGCTCGGCGGTGTGCCGGTACAAACCGCGGTTACGCCGGACGGCGCATATGCGGCTGCCTCGCTGTTCGATACCAAGCAGCTGGCACTCTACGACGTAGCGCGTAAGGAAGTTCACTACGTCGCGCTGCCAGCCAAGGCGAACGGGCCGCTCCAGATCTATCCGTCACCAGACTCACAGCGCATGTATGTGGCTGACCAAGGCAACTACTTCGGACAGCCCGACGGTTCGGTCGTGTACGTCATCGACATTGCTACCCAGTCTGTGACGCAGACGATTGCTGCTGGAACCGCACCGCATGGGGTTGTTGTCTCGCCGGATGGCCGAACGCTCTATGTGACGAATCTTGTGAGCAACGATGTCTCGGTGATCGATACGCAATCCGGTCGCGAGATTGCGCGCATCCCAACGGGTTCGAAGCCCAATGGCATCAGTTACTGGCAGCAGCCGGCGGCGGAAAGGAGCCTTGGCAGGTAATTGCTCGACAAGTGTTTGGGCCGGTGGGGTGAAAGAATATCGATCAAGAAAGGAAGCGCATATGCAGACGACTATCACACAACTGTTCACGATCGGCATTGTCGGACTATTGCTGGGCGTCGGGATTACGGTCGGCATCGTCAACAGCCAGCAGTACGGCATGATGCGGATGATGGGGATGGGCACGGCCGCCTCGGATATGATGGCTGGCCACGGTGCTGGATCAGGGATGGGGATGATGGATATGTCGATGGCAGACATGATGACCGGCTTGCGTGGCAAGACTGGGGATGCGTTCGACAAAGCCTTCATTCCGGAGATGATCGCACATCATCAAGGGGCGATTGATATGGCAACGGCGGCGAAAGCAAGTGCGTCCCACGATGAATTGAAACAGCTGGCCGACGCCATTGTTACGGCTCAGACGAAGGAAATTGCCCAGATGCGTGAGTGGTACAAGGCTTGGTATGGCGTGGATGCGCCAAGCGACGGCATGATGGGGCGCTAGCAAATGAACGCACCGGCAGCGCCACGCAGGATCCACCATATCCATGGCAGCGTGGCGTTGCTTGCCTTGCGCATCATTGGCGTGTTGCTTATCGTTAATATCCTCTATGCTGCGGCGCTTGTCTTTGGCGGATATGGCAGCGCGCTCCATGGTATTGTTTTTACGGCGCTCTGGTTGGTGCACGGAGCGGTCTTTTTACTTGAGTCCTACCTGATACTGTGGGTGGTGGTGCCGTGGGCGACCACGATTTACTACTTGAGCGACCAGGGCCTCATTCAACACCGCGGCATCTTCACCATCGAAGAGAAGATTTACACGCTCGATGCTGTTCGATCGATCCAACTGCGCCAGCACTGGCTGGGACGAATCTTTCATTACGGTGATCTCTCCATTGAGACAACGGATTTTGGAGGGTATCGCCACGTCATTCGCCTGGCCGGCATTGCCGAACCAAGCAAGTACGGAGCGATTTTCGAGCAATACGTGAAGCCGCTGGAACAATAGCGAGACTGAAAGGACGATGCGCCGTATGAGTAATCACCCAACCCGTCGAAGTACTGCTCTGTTCTTTGTGTGCAGTGGGTTCCTCGTAGGTATCTTCTTGTTATTGGTCATCCGATTCGTAAACGACCGTCCGCCCGAGGACATCCACTACCACGCCAACTTTGCCGTGTACGTGAACGGACAACGGGAAATGTTTGCCGACCCTCTCTTGTACGAGGAAATTGCATCCTGTGAGGCCGAGGGCGCGCACACGACCCGAGGTCGGGTGCATCTGCACGAGCAGATTAATGACGTGGTTCACGTCGAGGATGCAGCAGTGACGTGGGGCCACTTCTTCCAGTCGATCGGGTGGAATATCGGTGACAGGTATCTCGATACCGTGTCCAGCTTGTTGGTCGAGAACAATGCCCAACAACTGCACTTCATCTTGAACGGCAAGCCGGTTAGTTCGATTGCGGGCACAATCATCGGTGACCGAGACCGGCTCCTGGTGAGTTACGGCGATCTGTCGGAAGACCAGCTGCAGCAACAGTATGAGACGGTTGCAAGTACTGCGCAGCACTACGACGAAACGAAGGACCCGGCAGCCTGCAGCGGGGAGCACGAGACCGGGGTCTGGGACCGGATCCGACGGCTGTTCTAGTGGGCTGCCGTCTTCCGGTATACTGACCGCATGCTCATTACGCCCCACGTCATGGCTGGGACGGCCATCGGTCTTGCGGTCGGTAACCCAGTGGCAGGGTTTGTGTTTGGCGTCGCCAGCCACTTCGTCTTGGATGCCGTGCCTCACACTGATCCTGGTACCTGGCACTACAACGAAGCCTTCAGTTCGCATAGCTTGGATATCCGCGACTTCACGACCGCAGGGTTGGACGTCGCCTCAGCGGTGTTCGGGTTCGCGCTCCTCAGTGGCTCGGCGCCACTCATTGCGGCTGGTCCGATCGCCGGTGCCATCGGCGGGGCACTGCCCGACCTGTTCGTGGTGCTCGGCCTGGTCTTCAAGAAGCTACCCACATGGAGGGGTCTGAAGTGGTATTACGACCTAGTCGAGAAGTACCATTACACCGCCCGGCCAAGCCAGTGGGTACTCGGCGTCGTGACCCAGCTGGCCGTGATCGCCGGTGCCCTGGTGTACATCCTGTCGAAATAGCGTCGGAATTTCGGGTACAATTATTCCATGCTCATCACGCCGCACATCCTGGCCGGAACCGCGATCGGCGTGGCGGTCGGCAATCCGGTGGCCGGGTTTGTGCTCGGCGTCGCCAGTCACTACGTGCTCGATGTGATCCCGCACACCGATTCCGGCACCTGGCACTACCACGAGGCGTTCGAGAAGCAGAATCTGGATGCCCGTGACGTCACCATGGCGATCGTCGACGTCAGCGCGGCCTTCTTTGGATTTCTGGCCTTGGCCGGTCACGCACCGATCGTCGCCCCTGCGCCGCTGGCCAGTGCGTTCGGCGGGCTGTTGCCCGACCTCATCATGCTCTTCGGTCTGTTCGTGCCGGCCTTTGCCAAGTGGAAGCCGGTCGCCTGGTACTACAAGTTCCAGGATACGGTCCATTACACGGCCAAGCCGAGCCAGTGGCTCATTGGCATTTTGTCGCAAGTGATCGTCATCGGCGCCGCGGTATGGTACTTGCTCGCATCGTAGTCCTCATCCTGACGTTTGGCGGCGGTTTGGCGATCATCCGCTACGCCGAACCGATCGTCCGCGCTGTCGGCCATATGGACTGGGCCGAACGGACCTTCGGCGCCGGCGGGAGCTACACCGTCTGGAAAATCGCCGGGGTATTCGTTATCATCGCCGGGTTCTTGTATGCGATCGGCCGGTTGGATCTTGCGCCCAACGCGGCGCTACAGAACTTTGGGCCGAGCAATATCCAATAAGGGCCGCTAGCTCATTTGGTAGAGCGCCGCCTTTGCAAGGCGGAGGTGACCGGTTCGAGCCCGGTGCGGTCCACCACAGCTTGATTTGCCTCTATGAAGGATTGGTCTTCGTACTACCAAGTCACGAGCGAGTTGCCGCCCAGCAAGCTATTGGTTCGTGCCCTGGAGTACGTCGAGCACCGTGGTCGCGCCCTTGATCTGGGAGCCGGCGGTCTCAAGGATACCCGGTACCTGTTGGGTCTGGGTTTCCGCGTCACAGCCGTTGATGCTGAGCCATCGGTCTCGGTTGCAGTGGAACAGCTTGGATCCGACCGGGTGACGACGGTCACGGCCCGGTTCGAAGATGTGGTGTTGGCTGAACGGTCCTTCGACCTCGTCTCGGCAATGTTCTCGCTGCCATTTGTGGAACCGGCATCATTCGACCGGGTCTTTGCCATGCTGAAAGATTCTTTGGTCGCGGGCGGGATATTCTGCGGACAGTTCTTCGGTGTGCGTGATCAGTGGGCGCAGAATCCGGCAATGACCTTTCATACAAGGGGGCACATCGATGCGTTGCTGGCTGGTATGCAAGAGCTACTGATCGAAGAGCGGGAATACGACGGCACGACCGCGAACGGGTCGCCAAAGCACTGGCACGTATTCCACGTTATCGCCAGGAAGTTGCCGGTTCAGTAGGATACAGAAACAAGGAAGAAAGGATTTCTATGCAATCCATTACACCGTTCTTGTGGTTCGACAGCCAGGCAGAGCAGGCGGCCGAGTTTTACGTCGCGCTGTTCCCGAATTCCAACATCCTGAATGTCAGCCGGTACACCGAGGCCGGGCAAGAGGTGCACGGACGGGAGCCCGGGTCAGCGATGACCGTGGAGATGGAGCTCAACGGTCAGCACTTTACAGCTCTGAACGGCGGGCCGGGCGTGTTCGAAATGACCGGCGCGGTCTCGTTCATGATCCACTGCAAGGACCAGGCCGAAGTCGATCATTACTGGAACGCCTTCGCCGACGGCAGCGACCCAAAATCACAGCAGTGCGGCTGGATCAAAGATAAATTCGGTGTCACGTGGCAGGTGGTGCCCAACCGGCTCGGCGAGCTGCTCGGCGATGCGGATCCGGCCAAGTCCGGCCGCGCGATGGAAGCCATGATGAAGATGAAGAAGCTCGACATCGCCCAGCTCGAACAGGCGTTCAACGGTCAGTGACACTGAGCTCGCGCTTGCCGAGAGCTCGTGTATGATGGAAGAAAAGAGGAGGCGTATGACGAAACAGGCTTCGTTCGTAGGCTTGGCATGGCTGCGGATCGCGATGGGGTGGATGTTTCTATGGGCGTTCCTCGACAAGGTGTTCGGTCTTGGCTTTGCCACAAAGGCGGGCAGCGGCTGGCTCACGGGCGCCTCGCCGACCGAAGGATTCCTGACGCACGCCACCAAGGGGCCGTTCGTCGAGCTGTTCAAGGGTATGGCGGGCAATCCGCTCGTGGACTGGCTGTTCATGCTCGGCCTCCTCGGCATTGGCCTGGCACTCATGCTGGGCGTGGCCGTTCGGTTCGCCAGCTACTGCGGCATCGTGCTGGTGCTCCTCATGTTCGCCTCGCTCCTGCCGCCGACGAACAATCCCATTCTGGATGAGCACATTATCTACGCGCTCGTGATGGTGGTCTTCACTCAGGTTCCGGTAGGCGACACCCTTGGACTGGGTGCGTCCTGGCGTTCGACTGACCTGGTGAAGCGCTACCCGTTCCTTCAGTAAACCGTGCGTATCCGAGTCAAGGTGAAGCCGAACGCGCGGGAGACCTCGGTCTCGCTTGAGCCCGACGGGAGCTATCTCGTCCGGGTGACGGCGGTGCCAACGGACGGGAAGGCGAACGAGGCGGTGATCGAGGAGCTGACAGGGTACTTCGACGTCCCCAAGTCAGCCGTGCAGATCCGGTCCGGCGCTGGCTCGCGACACAAGACGGTCGAGATCACGACCGCCAGCGCCTGAGGGCATCCCTCAACGGTAGGATTCCCAGGAGGTACCGGAGGTTGATGGCGAGCATGAGCCAGTAGGCGGCGCTCCCGACGAGCGGGATGCCGAACACCGACGAGACCGCCCAGTGGTCTTTGAGCGGAAAGACGTTCCCGTGGAGCTGCTGGGT
>JAYRIO010000035.1:0-2150 GCA_041906745.1 Patescibacteria group bacterium | reverse complement strand
GGCGATCGCGACGCGCTGCTTTTCGCCGCCCGACAGCTCGCTCGGATAGTTGTCCGCCTTGTCCGCCAGCCCGACGAGCGTCAGGATCTTGGGGACGCGTTCCTTGATATCAGCCGACGGGACGTCGGAGACTTCGAGCGCGAAGGCGATGTTTTCCCACACGGTTTTGGCCGGCAGCAAGCGGAAATCCTGGAAGACGACGCCGATCTTGCGCCGGTAGTAGGGCAGCTCGCGCGGCTGGAGCGCGGCGATGTCCCGGTCGGCCACCAGGATCGAGCCGTGGTCGGGCTTCTCCTCGGCGATGAGCATGCGGATCAGCGTGCTCTTGCCCGCGCCGGACGGACCGACCAGACTGACGAAATCACCCTTGCTGATAAGCAGGTTGATGCCGTCAAGCGCAAGAACGCGCTGCTTCGCGTTCGAGGTGAGTGAGTACGACTTGGTGACATCCCGGAGTTCAATCAACGATCCGCCTCCTGCGTAACCAGCCAAAACGTGCAGTCCTTACACTATCAAATCTGGCCCGTCCTGTCAGTCAGGCGCGCAAGCAAGGCGTCGGCCGGAAGCGTGTTGATTACCTCGTGCCGCGTCAGCCAGCCACGCCGCGCAACGGTGATGCCGTACGCCATGAACGCGAACTGCTCCGGCCGGTGGGCGTCGGTGTTGATCGCGAAAGCGACGCCGGCTTCCTTGGCAGCCCGGACCCGGGTATCAGTCAGATCAAGGCGGTCGGGGGCGGCATTGATTTCCAAGAGCGTCTTGGTGGCCGCCGCGGCGGCGTAGACCGCGTCCCAATCAAGGTCGATTTCCTCGCGGTGCAGCAACTTCCTGCCCGAGGGATGGCCGATACAATCCACGTTCGGATTTTGTATCGCCGCAAGGACCCGCTTCGTCATCGTGTCGATCGGCTGGCGGAAGCTGGAATGGACCGAGGCAATCACGAAATCAAGCGTTGCCAAGAGCGCGTCCGGCACGTCGAGCGAGCCGTCAGGGCGGATATTGGCCTCGACGCCAGCTAGCACCCGCATGCCTTTCTTCGCGTAGCGTTTGTCGAGCGCGCGGATGGCGTCGCGGTGTTTCGCAAGCTGCGCGTCGTCAAGGCCCGCGCCCGCGCCGCACGAGTGGTCGGTGACCGCGATGTACTCGTACCCGGCTGTGTGCGCGGCCTTGACCATGTCGGCAAGCGGCAGCTCGCCGTCCGATGCGTTGGTATGGATGTGCAGGTTGCCACGGATATCACGCTCCTCGATGAGTACGGGCAACGTCCCCGCCATCGCCGCCTCGATCTCCCCTTGGTTTTCCCGCAACTCCGGCGGGATCCACTGCATCTTCAAGGCCTGGTAGAACGCCTGTTCGGTCGCACACTTCGAGAGGCGGTCCGTCTTCGTGTGCAGGATGCCCTTTTCCGACAGCGACAACCCGTGGTCGTCGGCCCAGGTCCTGAGCGCCACGTTGTGCTCCTTGCCGCCCGTAAAGTGCTGGAGCAGCGAGCCGTACTCGTCGGGCGGCACGAGCTCCAGGTCGATCTGAAAACCACTCTCGTGCAGGATCGTCGTCTGGCCAAGGCCGGCCGTAATCACCCGGCGGGTGAAGGGCGCGTTGCCCAGCTGTTCGACGGTCGCCTTGCGGTCCGTACTGGCTGCCACCAAGTCGATATCGCCGACGGTCTCCTTGCCCCGCCGCAAGCTGCCGACCGGGTCGGCCGCCCTCACCTCGGCAAGGCCGCACAGAAACGCCAGGACGCCCGCGGCGACCGGCTCGACCTCGGAGCGCAGGTGCCGATCCTCGTGCCGTCGTTCCGACAGCGAGGCAATGATGTTGTCGAGCGTTTTCTGGCCGAAGAACTTCTTGGCAGTCCGGGTGACAAGCTTCCGTTTGAGGTCGGACAGGTTCCGTGGCTGCAACGTCTCGGTCAACTTTTTGGCCGTCTGCGGGCCGATGCCGGTGATCCCGACCAGCGTCAGCTGCAGCGGCGGGATCTCGTTCTTCAGGCGTTCGTAGTACGGGAGGTGGCCAGTCGCGAAGAGCGTGGCTAACTTCTGCGAAATCTTCTCGCCGATCCCCTCGATCGCGTCCAGGCCCGGCGCGCCGGCTTCTTCGTAGATTCCCGCCACGTCATGCGGATAGGACCGGACCGTGTTGGCAGCGTT
>JAYRIO010000034.1:0-4310 GCA_041906745.1 Patescibacteria group bacterium | reverse complement strand
GACTTGAGTCTTGGTGTCCGTCTTCGTCTCGGGCTCGGCATCAGCGCTCGCGCCGACCAGTTCGAAGCCGGGAATCTTCTCGCCCTGCTGCAGGCGGACGATCGCTTTGACGCGCTGGCTGGTGGTGCCGCTGATCGTGCCCCGGCGCTTCGGTTTGCTGGCGCGGCGGACCGTGTTGACGCTCAGTACATGAACCTTGTACACGGCCTCGATCACCCTGGCGATCTCGACCTTCTCGACGCCGCGGGGCACGAAGAGCGTGAACTGCCCGTCGGCGGCCAAGCGCATCGACTTCTCGGTTACGACCGGTTTGAACTTGAGGGTGCGGTTCATGCCGTGGCTCCCGTGGTGCGTGCGGCCAAGGCCTTGAATGCCGCGGCGGTGCCGATGACGGCCTGGGCAACGAGCATGTCGCGCGTGGTGACTTGGTTGGCGACGCGGACGGTCAGTCCCTGGATATTGCGACCGGCCTTGGCGACCTCGGCGGTCGGTTTGTCGAGGACGACCAGCATCCGCTTGCCGGTGAGGTCGGTTGGGATCAGGGCGACCAGCGACTTGGTCTTGGCGTCGGCCGGCAGGGCATCGACAGCCCACAGCGAGCCGTCGGCGGCCTTCAGCTGCAGCGCAACGGCCAACGACCGGGCGCGCATCGACTGCGGCATCGCAAGCTTGTGGTTGCGGACGTTCTTCGGCCCGAAGATGATGCCGCCGCCGCGCCACAAAGGCGAGCGGATCGAGCTCGTGCGGGCGCGGCCGGTACCCTTTTGCTTCCACGGCTTCTTGCCGCCGCCGCGGACATCGCCCCGGCTCAGGGTATGGGCGCGCGAGGTATGGGCGTTGGCGTCAGTCCGGCGGATGTCCTGCGCGACAGCGACCATGTCCTTGCGCGTGGCAGTGCCTGCGAAGGCGGCGGCCTGGTCGGCGGTGAGCTTGGTGAGCGCCATTACTTGCTCGCTTTCTGGGCGCGCGGCGCCGACTGTGTCAGCACGACCCGGGTACCTTTGACGCCCGGCACCGAGCCGCGGAGCACGATCAGGTGCTGCTCGGGCAACACGTTGAGCACTGTCAGGTGCTTGACCGTTGTCCGCTCATCACCGTAGTGGCCGGCCATGCGGCGTCCCTTGATAACGCGCTGCGGGTACCGCGAGCCGATCGAGCCCGGGGCGCGGACGTTCATCGAACCGTGGCTGCGCGGGCCCATCTTGAAGTTGTGCCGCTTGACCGTGCCGGTAAAGCCATGGCCCTTGCTGGTGGCCATCGCGTCGACCACATCGCCGGCGGCGAAGCTGGTGACATCGACCGAGCTGCCGGCATCCGGCGCCGTGTCGCCCTCGGCGAGCTTGAACTCCATGGCCCAACGGCCGACGGAGGCGTTCGCTTTCTTGGCGTGTCCCTGCTGCGGCTTGTTGGCGCGCTTCAAATCGCCCATGCCCAACTGGATGGCGCTGTAGCCGTCGCGCTCCACGGTGCGCACTTGCAGGACCGCGTTCGGTTCAGCCAACACGACAGTGGCCGCTACCAAGCGGTCGTCTTCCAAGACACGTGTCATGCCGACTTTTCGTCCGATAATTGCTTTCACGCAGTCCTCGCCAGTACAAAGATGCACCGAGATCTGTGCCGCCAGAAGCGGCTGATTTCCCGGCATGTCGGATACGCTTATAAACTTGAGCCAGTGTACCGAATGATCTCCGGGAGTGTCAACACGTGCGCTCCCTAGTACGTGCTGACGATGTTGTACGTGAAGGTCGCGGTGTACGCCCCCGCCTCGGTCGTGTTGGTGATGTTGGCGATCGTCGAGACGGTGTAGGTCGTGGTCAGCGAGGGTGCGGACGCGATGGCAATCGTCTCACCGGCCGTAGCTAGCTTGAATGAGTTGGCAGTGGTGTAGTTGACGGACGAGACCCCCGATCCCCCACTCGGCGCCGCCCCGAAGTTACTGGCGGTATGCGAACCGGCTGCCGTGTTCGCCGCCAGGTTAATGCCGAACTGTTCGGTGTTGAGGGTGCTGGCCGTTGGACTGGTGAGCGCCGTAATGGTGTTCGCCCCGCTTGTCAGTGTCGCTACCGGCAAGTACGAGATGGAATACCCACTGGTTCCGTTCGTAGCCGCCGTCAGTGTGTACGTGCACTGCTGCGCTTGCGTGGCCGACAACGTCCCAAGTGCGCAGGTGGTACTGCCGACAGCAAAGGTCAGCGTCGGGTCAACACGGGCGGTCAGATTGACAGTTTTGTCAGACAGTTGCGTCACGAAGGCGTCCGCGCCACCGGCAGAGCTAGCCTGGTATGGGGTGAGTGTTGGAAAATTGGTCGACGTGGTGCTACCAGAGAGGTACACGGTGCCCGCCAAATTCACCGCCACCCCTTCGAGGAAATCATTACCGTTACCGCCCACGTAGGTCGAGTACGATGGCGTTCCACCGGCCGCGGGGAATTTCGCCACGAACACGTCGTTCGTGCCCCCGCCATACGTCGATTGGTACGCAGCGATGCTTGGGAAGTTACTCGAGGCCGTGTAGCCGCCCAAAAAGATATTGTTCGACTGGTCGAGACCGAGGTTATATCCGACATCATCGCCGCTTCCACCAAGATACGTCGAAAAGACGAGCGCTGAGCCAGCCGCATTCAACTCAGTGAGCACAGCATCTTTGCCTCCGGCGTTGGCCGCCTGGTACGGCGATGCGGTCGGGTAGTTCGTCGACGCCGTCACGCTGCCGACGTACGCGTTACCGCTGCTGTCGATCGCGATGCCCGCCCCGCGCCAATCCATCTGAATCTCTTCGTTGCCGGTACCACCGAGGTAGGTGGAATAGACAAGCGCCGTGCCGGTCGCGTTGAGCTTGGTCACGAACAGGTCTCGGCCACCAGCCCGTGCCGCCTGGTAGGGAGAGGCCGTGGGAAAGTTCGTAGAATCGGTATTGCCCACCACATAGGCGTTGCCACCACTGTCAACGGCAATGGTATCGGCAGCATCCTGACCCGTCGAACCGCCTAGGTACGTCGAGTACACGAGCGACGAGCCAGAGGGGGCGAACTTCGTGACGTAGGCGTTGAAGTTACCGAATGCCCCGCTCGTCTGAAACGCGCCAGCAGTCGTTGGAAAATCGCCCTGACCCGTGAAGCCTACTACATAGGCGCTACCACTGCTGTCAATCGCGATGCCGCTCGCCGAGTTGAAGGCGCCATCCGCGCCGCCCAGGTAGGTTGAGTACGTGAGCGCCGAACCCGCAGCATTCACCTTCAACACCGTGCCATTTCCATTGCCCCCGTAGGTCGAATCGTATGCCGACACCGTCGGGAAGTCAGACGAATACGTATAACCGCAGACGTAGAGGTTGCCCGAGATATCTGGCACAGCTCGGAAGAACGCGTCATAACTACTCCCCCCAATATAGGTTGAGTAGACAAGCGCCGTGCCGGCAGCGTTCAGTTTCGCAATGAAGGCGTCCTGCGGACCGCCCCGTGAGCCGTCGATCGCGCTGACTGTTGGAAAGTTTGCCGAATCCGTTTCCCCAACAATGTACGCATTGCCGCTTGCGTCAACGGTAATCGCATTGCCGCTGTCAGAGCCGCTTCCGCCCAGATAGGTCGAGTAGATGAGCACCGGATCGATCACGAGTGGCTTCGTGTGGTCGTAGCCTGAGGCCACTGCGACCGTAACGGCATCGCCATGCACCTCGAACTTGGACGGGATGGTGTGCTTGTCGTGCTCGCCCAGCTGGTAGGTGGTGGGGGCATTCAACTGGAGTCGGTCGTCACCAGCTTTGAGGATGAGGTTGCCATCGGTGTCCTGCGAGAGTGTGTCTTGGCCGGAAAAGTTGAATGCGATCTGCTGGTAGTCAGAACCTGGATTGACGATGAAGTCGTGTTCAAGCGTGGAGTTGGTGCCGTAGTAGCTGAGGTCGATACCGGGGTAGACGTTCTTCGCTAACAACTTCTGGAAGTTGGGAATATTGCTCTGCCACTGGGACTGGTCGTTGCCCAGGAAGTAGTTGGTTTTACTCTGGAGTTCGTCTTGGCCAGTGAACGATGCACTGTTGGCGCCATTGAGTGACATCGTTACCTGTTTGCCACCGACAGAGGTCGTGGTGTTCGTCCCAGAAAACGCCGTGATTGCCTGGCCGTGGTGGACGAGGAAATCTACCGACGAATCCGCTTGTCCTTGGTTTGGTTCGAACGCGAGTGGCAGCGTGGCGTACTGCGCACCAACCTGAGCCTTATCAGACGTCGATGCGACCGGTTGCGAACCCATCGGAAGCAGCTGGGCCTGCAGTAGCACTAAGCCGGCGACTGCCAAGCTCGTCAGTATCGACT
>JAYRIO010000033.1:0-9913 GCA_041906745.1 Patescibacteria group bacterium | reverse complement strand
GAGCTCGTCCTCGGTCAGCTGCCGCAGCTCACCCGGCTTCAAGTCACCGAGCTCGACCGGACCGTGCTGCAAACGCACCAGCCTGGATACGGTATAGCCCGCCCGGTCCACGACCCGCTTGACCTCGTGGAACACGCCTTCATGGACCGTCACGTCGAACAGTAGCGAGCCGTTGTCCGTTCCCTTGTACTCGACATGGTCGAACGACCGGTGGCGGCCGGCGATCACGTACCGGCGCTTCAGTGCCGCTTCGACCGCCGGCAAGGAATACGACGATGGCCGGTGGATCCAGATCCGGTAGATCTTGGCTTGGCGGTAGCGCGGATGTGCAAGCCGCAAGGCAAGCTCGCCGTCGTTTGTCAGCAGTAGCAGTCCCTCGCTCTGGCGGTCCAGCCGGCCGACGGGAAACAGCGTGCTTCCTTCAGGAACAAACTGGCGCAGGGACGGCCGGTCGAGCTCGTCGTGCATGGTACTGACAACGCCGACCGGCTTGTACAAACGGTAGAGCAGCGTCTGGCGCGGCCCCAGGTCAAGCACTCGTCCGCGATACGTGACACGGTCGGACGTGGGGTTGATTTTCGTGCCGAGTAGGCGCACGGTCCGTCCGTTCACCGCGATCGCACCGGCAGCGATCAGCTCATCAGCCTTCCGCCTGGCGACGCCGGCCGCCTGCGAAACAACCTTATTGAGCCTGACCAACGGCGAGGCTGGCAGTCGTTGAGACCGGCTGGTAGGGGGCGTCATAGCGGCGATCCGTGATCTGGATACGGTAAGCATACGCGCAGCCGACCAGTGCGGCCGACAGTACGAAGAGGCCAAGCAGGAGGCGATATTCTGATTGGATAGTCATAGTACGTCCGTGAGATGAATTGACGCGCCATGGTACCTCCCATACTGCCTCCTGTCAAGCCACTGCCGGCTTCGCCCGGTACTGCAACGCCTCGGCCACATGGGCTACGCCGACCGTCTCGCACTGCGCAAGGTCGGCGATCGTGCGGGCGACCTTCAGCAGGCGGTGGTACACCCGTGCCGACAGCTGGTACTGGGCGACGGCCTGGCGAAGCACCTGCCGTGCCGGCTCATCAAGGACGACCGCCCGCGACAGCTGCGCGTTCGTGAGCTCGGCATTGGCATGGACCGCGCCGCCGAACCGGTCTCGCTGCCGACGGCGAGCCCCGACCACCCGCTCCCGGACGGTCGCGGAGGATTCCGCCGGCGCGCTCGCGACCAGCTCGTCGAACTCCACGGCCGGCACATGGATCCGCAAGTCGATGCGGTCAAGGAACGGGCCGGACAACCGCCGCTCATAGCGGAGTACCTGTGTGGGCGTACAGGTGCATTGCGGCGTCCCGAGCCGACCGCAGGGACAGGGATTCTGCGCGGCCAGCAATAAGAATTTGGCAGGGAACTGGAGCGACCCCTGTGCCCGCGAGATCGTGACCACGCCGTCCTCGAGCGGCTGACGCAACACTTCCAGGACGGAACGCGGGAACTCGGGCAGCTCGTCCAAAAAGAGGACGCCGCGGTGCGCCAATGAGATTTCACCTGGGCGCGGCCAGGCGCCGCCGCCGATGAGCGCGATCGCGCTCGCCGTGTGGTGCGGCATGCGGATTGGCCGGACCGTCACCAAGCCGCCACGGTCGGTACCCAGGGTGCCGGCAATGCTGTGGATCCTGGTGACCTCGAGCATCTCCTCGTGCGAGAGAGGCGGCAAGATGCCGGCAAAGGCCTTGGCGAGCAAGGTCTTGCCCGATCCGGGCGGTCCGCTCATGAGCAGATTGTGTCCGCCAGCAGCCGCGATCTCGAGCGCCCGCTTTGCCTGCACCTGGCCTTTGATATCAGCGAAATCATACCCGGGCGAACTGGGAATTGCGGCTGGCGGCTGGTAGACGGTCGGCGTGCTGGTAGCCGAGCCGTTCAAGTGTGCAACCAAGTGCTGCAACGATGCGATCCCGAATACCTGCAGTCCGGGTACGACCGCTGCCTCGGTCGCGTTCTCCTCGGGCACGAACAGGGTATCTATCCCCGCTCCGGCCGAGGCCAGTGCCATCGCCAACACGCCGGCAACTGGTCGCAGTGCGCCGTTCAACGCTAGCTCGCCGACGAACGCGGCACGTTCCGGCACGCTCGTTACCTGCCCGTCGCTGGCTAGGATGCCCAGCGCGATCGCAACGTCGAAACCCGGGCCGGCTTTCTTGAGATCGGCCGGGGCCATGTTGACGGTAATGCGCCGTAACGGAAACCGCGCCTCGGCATTGGTGATCGCGCTCCGCACCCGCTCCTTCGCTTCCTCGACCGCCTTGTCGGGCAATCCCACCAAGACGAGCCCGGGCAGTCCTTGCGACAGGTCGACCTCGACGATCACCGGCTCGGCGGACAGCCCTTGGATGGCAAACGAGCGGACGGTGGCAAGCATACTCCTCCTGCGGTACGCTACGACTTTTTGAGCAGCTGCCGGGCCGCCCGGCTGAGGTCACCGTAGCGACGGACGACAGTGGCGGACGTATGGCTCCGCCACCACGTCAGCTGCCGCTTGGCGAAGCGGTGCAAATCGGTGCGCAGGCGCGACCGCAGCGCCGTCTCGTCGATCCGGCCAAGGATGCAGTCAAGGCTGGCGGTGTACATGAATCCCAACGCTCGGATGCGTTCCTCGGAGATACCGTTCGCGCGCAAAGCGCGCACTTCGTCGAGCAGGCCATCGCGTATCCAGGCGTCGATGCGGGCATCAAGCCGCTCGGCCAGCAACGGCGACTCGAGCTCGATCACGAACAAGCCGGCCGTGAAGTCGGGTGGCGTCTTCTTTTGGGCTGCGCTGAAGCTCTGCCCGGTTTCGAACGCGTGGGCCAGCGCACGGGCAACCCGCGCCCGGTTCCTGCTATCGATCGTATCGGCAGTCGCCTTGTCCCACAGCGCCAACTCCTGCATGAGTTCGTCGGTCGTACGCTGCTGCCAAGCCGGAGACAACCGGGCTTTCTTTGGAAAACGGTAGCCCTGCAAGACGGCGTCGATGTACAACCCGGTCCCGCCGACCAGGATCGGCACCTTGTGCTGCTCCCAGAGCACCGGCAGGACTTGGTAGGCGTAGGACTGGAAATCAGAGGCCGTGAACTGGTCGGCGGGCTCACGCAGGTCGAGCCCGTAATGGTCGATACCTTGGATGCGGTAGACCGGGCCGAGCGGGGTCGTCCGGACAGCGTACTCGTGCTCGTACGTCACCTTGTTCGTGCCGATATCCAGGCCGCGGTACACCGTGCGCGAGTCGGCGACGACGATTGCGCCGTTGAGTTCGGCGGCCAGCCGGATACCCCATTCCGTTTTGCCGCTGCCGGTCGGGCCAGAAAGTGCGAGGACGACGTGTTTCATAGCGATGGTGTCGAAGGTGGGACTTGAACCCACACGTCCTTGCGGACACAGGGTCCTAAGCCCTGCGCGTCTGCCAGTTCCGCCACTTCGACATTGGGCATTGGTCTAACCTTCCATGAGCATACCATATGGTTAGCGCGCCTTCACGGTAATCGAATCCTTCAATTGGTCGTACGTGCTCTCGCCGATACCTTTCACGTTCGTAATGCTTTTTGCATCGCGGAACGGTCCGTTTGCCGTGCGGTACGCAACGATCGCGGCGGCCTTCGACGGCCCGATGCCCGGCAGCTGCTCGAGTTCGGCGGCCGTGGCCGCATTGATGTCGACGAGACCGGCCGACGAGCTTTCGGTGGCAGTCCGCGGGGCGGACGCGGACTGTTCGAGCTCCTGGACCTTGGCCTGCAGCTGGTTGTTTTGGTCTTGCAGCCGCTGCAGCGTCGACCGTTCGTCCTCGCTCGGCCGGGCGGCGGCAGCCGGTGACAGGTAGCCTAACTCGCGGACCAGGACGAACGCGCTGAGCGCGGCGGCAGCGGCCAAACCCATACCGATCTGCCAGCGGTACGCCCGGATTGTTGCAAGGTCAGGCAGACGTGTCATCGGGATCGCGCAGGTACTGGTACAGGGCCCGCCAGGCCGCCTGCGAAGCCGAGGTGTCCGCAGCGAGCTGGGAAGCCAGGTCGCGGGACTGACGCACCAATGCCAGGTCGGTCACGTCGGCCAGCTTCAAGCGGCCCCAGCCCGCCTGCAGCTCGCCGAGCAAGTCGCCCGGCCCGCGGATGGTCAGGTCAAGTTCGGCAAGGGCGAAGCCGTCGAGGGAACGGGCAAGGGCCGTCAGCCGCTCGGGTGCCGCATCCTGGCCATGCAACACGATACACGTGCCGGCCAGGGCGCCGCGGCCGACCCGTCCGCGCAGCTGGTGGAGCTGTGCCAACCCAAACCAATCGGCCTGCTCGATGACCATGGTCGTGGCATTCGGCACGTCGAGCCCCACCTCGACCACCGATGTCGCCACGAGCACATCGATCTCACGGGCAAGATACGCCGCCATGATCCGCTCCTGCTCGGCTGGATCAAGCTGGCCATGGTAGGCACTGAACCGCACGCCCGGCAGGAGTGATTGGTAGGCCGTCCGCGTCTCTGCAAGCGAGGGGGTGGGGCCGCGCTCGCCCTCACCGGCCTCGATCCGGGGCACGATCACGAAACCCTGCTCGCCTCGGGCGACGGCCGCGCCCAGCGTGGCGGCTGCGAGCGAACGCTCGGTAGCGCGCAGTACCGTTGTCTGCACGGGCTGCTGCATCGACGGCCGCATCCGCAGCTGCGAAAACGTCCGCTCGTCGTAGAGCGCCAGCAGGAGCGTGCGCGGGATCGGCGTCGCCGTCATTGTCAGCAGATGGCTGCCGCTCCTGGCCAGCCGGCGCTGCTGCTCGACGCCGAACCGGTGCTGTTCATCGACAATCACGACAGCGGGATCGCCTGGCAAAGTGAGGAGCGCGTGCGTCCCGACGTACAGCGTACCGCCCGCGACGGCAGCAGGCCGGTCACGAGCAGTCACGAGCACGACCGGGAAGCGGGATATACCCAACAGCTTGGGTATCCGCTCGGCCAGCTGGCGCGCCAGCAGCTGCGTCGGCACCATCCAATACACCGACCTTCCTGCCGCGAGTGCCGATAGAACCGCCAGGAGCCCGACCACGGTCTTACCCGTCCCGACGTCGCCTTGGACCATATGCCGGACGGGCGCCGGCGAGTCGAGCAGGTTGGCGATCGACCAGCCGATCCGGCGCTGGTCGTCGGTCAACTCGAACGGCAACTGCCTGACGAAGGTGCGGAGCGTCTCGACCGACGGCGGCACCGGCACCGCGCCTGTCGCGGCGCCCTCTGTCCGCTGGCCGAGCAGTTGGTGCTGCACGAAGACGAGCTCGTCGAGCGCCAGGCGCTGGCGGGCTGCTCGGGCAGCAGCGACCGATACCGGCTGGTGCACCGCCCGCACGGCCGCCAGAAACGGCAGTGACACGGTGTCGGGCCGCAGCTCGTCAACCGCGTTCGGCAGCGCGATGTGCGGCAAGACCTCGGCCACCAAGCCACGTAGAAACGAGGAGGTGATCCCAGCCGTCTCCGGATAAATCGGCAGCACGGCCCGCTCGGTCGCCCGCTGCGGATTCGACAACTCCCAGACGTTTTGCTGGAAATTCCACCGGATCGGACCCGTGCATAACCAGCGTTGGCCATTCGCCAGCACCCGGCGTAAAAACGATTGGTTGTGCCACACCACCGGCAACCGGTCGCCGGCAACGTCGGTAATCACGCCCGTCACCCGGGCCCTCCGCTTGGCAATCGCGGGCGTGAACACGAGCTCCGACAGCTCGCCCTCGACGACGCCGACTGACCCGCCGACCAGCGCGGCGACCGGTGTCGGCGCGGTCAGGTCGAGCCACGTGCGCGGCCAGTGGAACAGCAGGTCTTGGACAGTACGGATGCCAAGCCGTGCCAGCCGTGCCGCAATCGCCGGCCCGACCCTGGGCAGGGCCGTGACCGGCGTTGTCAGCGGATAGCTGGGCGCGGCAGGAGCGCTATTTCTTTTGGTCAGTCGCGTCCGTCCCTTGGGTCGGGATGGTGCCACTGCTGGATTGGTCGCCTGACGTTTGGGCATCTGGCCCCTTGTCTTCATAGCGGCGGATCGCCTCGACCACCTTGCCGTCTTCCTTCAGATCTTCCACGAACAAGATTTGCGCGGGATTAATTCGCATGCTGTCTTTGGGGCCGTGCAGCTCATTCCCCAGCTTGATCAGCTTCACGTCCGGCTGCGAGGCCTGCTGGTCCTTGGCGGGCTGCAGCTGTTGGTTGGCCTGGTCGACCTGCAGGTAGAAGATATTTTCCAACCGGGCGACGCCCGCGCTCTGCGAGAACTTCCCGAAATAGACCTGGCCGTTCGTAAGGAACACTGCCTGGATCTTCTCGGAGTTGCCGCCGAACCCGGCAGAACCCACCGAACCGCCGCCGAACACCCCGGTCACCCAGAGGACAACCCCGATGATGACCACCATCAATACGACCGACGCTGCCAGGACTGTGGATTTCATGCGGGTTCCTCCAAGGGTTGCAATGGGTTGAGTCTAGCAACTTGCCCGTCCAGGGCAAGTTGCTTGTCCACACTAGCGCGCGGCCAGTTCGCGCAGCGCCCAGGCCACCTGCTCTTTGTCCGACAACCCAGCTGGTACGCGGGCGACCACCAGATGGATCTCGGCCGCTTCGTATCCCAGGCCCGACAACGCATCAGCCAGCACTAAGCCGCCGGACGGCACCGCGCTGCTGGCCTGGCCGCCGAACTTGCCCTTGAGCTCGACGATGATCTTGAGCGCGCTCTTCTTGCCGAGGCCGGGGATGGCTTGGAAAAACCCGGCGTTGTCGCCGTTGACCGCGGCCACGATGTCGCCCGGCGCCGCGATCGACAGGATCGCCATCGCCAGCTTCGGACCGATACTTGGCACCGTAATCAGCTGCTCGAACAGCGCAAGCTCTGCCGCCGTTTCAAAACCGAACAGCGACAAGTTGTCCTCGCGGACATGCAGGTGGGTATGGAGCGTACGGGTTTCGCCGACCACGGCCTGCAACCGCACCGGCACCGCCAGCCCGTAGCCGACACCTGCCACGGAAAGAATCAGCTGTTCGGATTCATGTGCAACCACTTGACCCGTAAGTAGACGGATCACGGCTGCCGCTCGCCTGCCAGGATCCGGGCGTAGGCATCAAGGTACCCTTCCACCATCCGCTCAACGGAAAACGCCGACTCGACGCGTCGCCGGCTGGCCTGGCGCATTGCCGCATACGCCCCGTCGGACAAGTCCATGAGTTTCCGAATCAATTCCGTCATCCCCTCGACCCCCGCCGCTGGCTCCACGAAGAATCCTGTCACGCCGTCTTCGACGATTTCAGGTACCGAACCCCGCCCAAACGACAGGACGGGTGTTCCCGTCGCCATCGCTTCTACGAAGTAGAGCCCGAACGGTTCGTCCCACTGGATCGGCGCAAGGAGCGCTTTCGCATGGCCAAGCAGTTCGTTGCGTTGCTCGGCATCGACTTCTCCCAAGAACTCGACCTGCGTGCCATCGATCAGGGGCTGAATTTCCTGCTCGAAATAGTCGCGGTCCACGGCGTCAACCTTGGCAGCCATCTTCAGGCGCATGTTCGCAGCCCGAGCCGCCAAAATCGCTTCTTTGGGCCCTTTCTCTGGAGACATCCTGCCAAGAAATGCCAAATAGTCGGCCGGCTGTTCGACGAACGGGAACGAGGACACCTCGATGCCGTTATACACCGTTCCAACATAGTCGAGGTCGGGGAGCGGCGTACGCTGCGCATCGGAAATAGAGATGTACTTGTTCGTACGGAAGTTGCGGAACAGGAACTGGATATAAGAAGGCGTCAGAATGCCGTGGAGCGTCTGCACGACCGGTGCCGGCATGTCTTGCTCGAACGCCGAAAACCGCCACCCCATATGTTGGTGGATGATATCGAACGCCCCGTGGTCGAGCTCGCGCATGAGCTTCGCGAGCGCGACGTATTTCCAGGCCTCGCGGATCCGGTCCTGGCCCTCGCCAGCCGTCAGCGTCCGCACCGCTTGCGGCACGAGGGGAACAAGCGTGGCGTCGGTATGGGAGTCACCGCTCGCGAACAGCGTGACGTCGTGCCCTTGTCGCACCAACCCATTCGCAAGGTGCGCTACGACCAATTCGATCCCGCCGTACTTCCGTGGCGGCACGGTTTCTTCAACTGGGGCAACCAATGCAATCTTCATATGCGTACGCTCCTCCGCTTCCTGGCGCTAGGTCAACCGACGATATTCGTTGTAGATGGCAGCGGCAACGGACTGCCACGCAAAGTCGGCTGTCGTCCGTTCACGAGCCTGCTCGCCAAGGGACGCACGGAGTTTGGGGTCACGGAGTACGCGGAGCAGCTTCTTTGCCAGATCCCCTGCGTTCCGGGGCTTTGCCTGGAAGCCAGTCACGCCATCCTGCACCGTCCACAGCAAGCCGCCCACTGCCGAGGCGACCACGGGCGTGCCGGTGGCCATCGCCTCGATCGCCACCATGCCGAACGGCTCGTAGTACGACGGCATAGCTACCACGTCCGCCGCCGCATAATAATAGTGCAGCATTTCCTGGCCTACGCCCGGCAAGAACTTGATGGTATGGCCCAGCTTCCGCTGCGCGATCTCGTCCCGGATCATGTGGCGGAAGTCCGTTTCCCTGGCTTCCTTGCGCAGCCGCTGCCGCGGATCGCCGGAAAACAAGAACACCTCGAGCGCATCGAAAACGTCGCTTGCGTCGGTCCGGATGCGGTCAACCGCTTCGACGAGCGTCAGGGCGCCCTTCCGTGGCTCCATTTTCCCTGCGAACACGACGATGTGCTTCTCGGGATCGAGCTTGAGCCGCTTCCGCGCTGCATCTTGCTTGACCGGCGAGAAGCGCCGGACGTTCACCCCCGGCGGCACGATAGCGATGTTCCGTTCGTCGGCGCCGTACGCCTTGGCCATGAACGCTTTTTCTTGGGGCGAGGTCGCGATGATCCGGTCCGCTTCCGTAAAGATCTGCTGCTCGATATCCAGGCGCTCCGTCGGGCTGGTGTCGCTCTTGCCAAGCGCGGTCTGCTTCATCTTGCCCAACGAGTGGAACGTCGCGACCAGCGGGATTTTCAGGATCTGTTTCAGCCGGATGCCGGCCCAGCCGGAATAGTAGTAGTTGCTATGGATCAGGTCGTACTTGGTCTTGGTTTCCCGCCCGTATTCCAAAAACCGCTCCACGAACTCGGGCATGAGCGGTCCGAACTGGTCTTTCGAAATGAAGTGGCGCGGACCGGCCTTCAAACGGATCACCTTGGCGCGGGTGGCGAACCGCACCTTCTGGGCCGCCTTCCGGTTTTCCCAGCGCGTGAACACGTCGACCCGCACGCCCAGCCGGCTGAGCGCCCGGGCGAGCTCGTACACGTACACGTTCTGGCCGCCGGCCTGCTGGCCGCCAAGCGGCGCCAGCGGGTCGCCGTGCTCGCTGATCATCGCGACCGTCAGTTCAGTGGTGTTCCGATGCGCCATAGGCAGGTCTGCTCTCAAGCTGTTGCGGCTCGTATTCAAAAAGCCTATTGCAAAGCGCGAGGAGCGTCAATCAGGAGTAGCTAGGCGCTGGCGCGCAGGTCGTGCGCCGCGGTTTCCGGACTGGTCACGTCGATCACCATCCCGCTGCCCAGCTCGAACCCGCCGTACGTGGCCAAACGCGGCGCGATTTCCAGGTGCCAGTGGAAGTGCGGCGCGCCGCCGGTCGTCCGGGGCGCGGTGTGCAAAAAGTAATTGAGCGGCGGATCGCCGAGCGCGTGCGCCAACCGGGCGCAGACCTGTTGCACCGCCGCCCCGAAGGCCGTGATCTCTTGGTCATCAGCCTGCTCGAAATTCGAACCGTGCCTGGTCGGCAGGATCCAGATTTCATATGGGAACCGGGCGGCGTAGCAGGTGAAGGCGATGAACCCGTCCTGCTCGTAGATGACCCGGATGCCCATGGTCCGT
>JAYRIO010000032.1:0-7817 GCA_041906745.1 Patescibacteria group bacterium | reverse complement strand
GAGCCCGGTGCTGTCGCGATGGAACGTGCACAGCCCGCCTGGCGTTGTCACCGAGCGGCCGCACAGCTGGCAGTACGAGAGCGGCGTGGGCAGGGCGGCGGTTGTCCGACAGGGCTGGCAGAGCCACTCGCCCAGGACGCCGCAGCCGGTGCAGTGTGCGGGAAAGAACAGGCCGAGGAGCTCGTCGGCCGCGACCTCGAACAGCGGCCTGGGGACGAGCAACGGAGTTTGGTACGCTGGTAGCTGCTTGACGGACACAGGCAGATGCTAGCGTACTAGTATGTACGGACGCTGAACGGCCACTTGGCCATAAGCAAAGAGGAGCCTATGCGGTATCTCGTCACCGGCGCCGCCGGATTCATCGGATCATTCGTGTCGCGGGCGCTGTTGGATCGTGGCGACGAGGTGGTCGGCTTGGATAATCTGAATGACTACTACGACGTGCAGCTGAAGCGCGACCGGCTTGCCCGGCTCACCGCGGAGTCGGGATTCCGGTTTGAGCAGCTCGAGTTGGCCGACCGACCGGCGATCACGACGCTCTTCAAGGAAGGCGCGTTCGATGCCGTCATTCATCTCGCCGCCCAGGCCGGCGTGCGATACTCGATCGAGCACCCGGAAGCCTACGTTGACAGCAACCTGGTGGGGTTCGGCAACATCCTCGAGGGCTGCCGTCATGCGGGCGTGAAGCATCTCGTTTACGCCTCGTCGAGCTCGGTGTATGGCGCCAACACGAAGCTGCCGTTTTCCGAGCATGACCCGGTCGACCACCCGTTGTCGCTCTATGCCGCCACAAAGAAGGCGAACGAGTTGATGGCGCACTGCTACGCGCATCTCTACCGGCTCCCTACGACGGGACTGCGGTTTTTCACGGTGTACGGGCCGTGGGGCCGTCCGGACATGGCGCTGTTCCTGTTCACGAAAAAGCTCCTCGCCGGCGAACCGATCCAGGTGTTCAACGAAGGGAAGATGGTTCGAGACTTCACGTTCGTCGACGATATCGTCGAAGGGATCGTCCGGGTGGCCGACCGGCCCGCCGATCCTGATCCTGCCTGGCAGGGCGACATGCCCGATCCTGCGACCAGCACCGCTCCCTACCGGGTGTTCAATATCGGCAACAGTGATCCGGTTGAGCTCATGCGCTACATCAAGGCGCTCGAATCCGCGCTCGGCGTACCCGCCAAGCTGGAGCTGCTCCCGATGCAGCCGGGCGACGTACCGGCGACCGCGGCTGACGTACGCGCCCTTGAGTCAGCGGTCGGCTTTCGCCCGGCGACGTCGGTCGAGGACGGGATCGCCAAGTTCGTCGAATGGTATCGGTCGTACTACCAGGCGCCAGCAGTGGGCAGGGCATGATGGCCGGGTCTGCGGCAGACGCACGGATCGCGGTCGTTGGCCTTGGCTATGTCGGCCTGCCGTTGGCGGTGCGGTTCGCCCAAGCCGGCCTGCCCGTCATAGGATTCGACATCAAGCATGACCGGATCGCGGCGCTCCGCCGCGGCGAGGACGTCACGCACGAGGTCGCCCCAGACGATCTGGCGCAGCCGACGCTCACCTACTCCGACGACCCAGCCTCGCTCCGGACGGCGAACGTCATCATTGTTGCCGTCCCGACGCCAGTCACCGCTGCCAAACAGCCCGACCTTGCACCGGTGGAGGGCGCGGCGCGTCTCGTCGGTGCGCATCTGTCAAAAGGGACGGTCGTAGTGCTGGAATCAACGGTCTATCCGGGCGTGACTGAGGATGTGGTGGCGCCGATCCTGACCGAAGCCTCGGGCTTGGTGCTTGGGAAGGACTTCTCGATCGGGTACTCGCCGGAGCGGGCGAATCCCGGCGACACCGAGCACACGGTGGATAAGATCGTAAAGATCGTGTCCGGCATGGATGAGGCGACACTTGATCGCGTTGACGCGGTCTACCGCACGGTCTGCCTGGCCGGTACGCACCGCGCGCCCAGCATAAAGACGGCCGAGGCCGCGAAGGTGATCGAGAATATCCAGCGGGATATCAACATCGCGCTTATGAATGAGCTGTCGTTGATTTTCGAGCGGATGGGCCTTGCCACGCGGGATGTGCTCGATGCGGCCGGAACAAAGTGGAACTTCCACAAGTACGCGCCCGGCCTGGTCGGCGGCCACTGCATCCCCGTGGATCCCTACTACTTGACGTATGTCGCGGAGCAGGTTGGACATCATCCGCAAGTCATTCTTGCGGGTCGACGAATCAACGATTCGATGGCCGAGCACATCGCGCAACAGTGCATCCGTGGACTGATTCAAGCTGGTCGACCAGTGAAGAATGCGAAGGTGTTAATTCTTGGGCTCACATTTAAAGAAGACGTGAACGACACGCGAAACTCGAAGGTTGTAGACCTAGTGACCTTCCTGCGAGAATATGGCTGTGAAGTAGCTGTACACGATCCATTGCTATCAGAAGCACAGGTAGCGAGGCAGTTTGAAGGTAAGGTATTGGGATCTCTGCAAGATATTGAGAAGCAGGACGCAGTAATTCTTGCAGTCGGTCATGCGCCGCTGCGCACAATGCCGCTCTCCTTCTTGCTTTCGATGCTGAGTCCGCAAGGCGTACTCGTTGATGTCCGAGGTATCCATAGAACAGCGTCATTCCCGAAAGGGATTGCCTACAAAACGCTTTAGCAGCTAATGATCAGACGATTGCTGCTGTTTGCAGTAGCCCAGATCTGCCTCGGACTACTGTTGACTGCGGGTTGGTATTTTCCAGGTGTACTCCATTGGTTGCTGCCAGTTGTTGGTTCAGCTGCCTTGCTGGCTTCGGGGTTGAATTTGGTGCTTGTCGTCGAACAGTTATCGAGAATTACCGTCGGTATAGGGCAAGGTATTGGTCTAGCAAGCACGACTAGCTTAATTGTGACGCCCGCCGCTATCGAGGCACTGAGCCATGTAGTGCATGGGCAGCCGGCACTGCTGAATGCAGCTAACTTATTCCTTATCTACTGGGCTGGTTCGGTTGGGTTGTTGCTTGTGCTGGGTATCCTTTTGCGACAGCCCAGTACGATCGAGCAAATATCTTCGCGAATGCCATGGCGTGAGGGGCTTTTGCTCCTTGCACTTCTTTGTACCATCATGGCGGTACATTTTTTCCTCTATCGATACATTCCCGAAGCAGACGGCTATGGATACCTTATTACGTTGCGGAATTTGCAGTTACACCCTGCAAACATCGCGCTTGAACCTCGGCCGTATTTTGTTCTGCTGTTAGCGCTATTTGCACAACTCTCCAAGGTGGATCCCTACTGGGTATTGAAGGTAGTGTTGCCACTCTGGAATGTGGTATCTGTTCTGATTCTGTATCTTATAGCGAGACCTTTCTGCCGCACGGTTTGGCAGCGGATGGGGGTGGTGCTCATCTACTTGAGTGTGCCGGTGGTTGCAGCTGAGGCCTTAATTGCACGACCCCAGAGCATTTTGACGATCACGGTATTGCCAATCGCCTACGCACTTGGACGAATCACCATAGAACACCAGTCGCTCAGGAGTTTGTACTGGACTGGTATGGTGGTCGTTCTTGGTGTGCTAGGGCTTCGGATTCATCCCTTGTTTGCCATTGTGTTTTTGTTGGGAATTTGTGCATCGGGATTGGTAATCCGAAACACCTTTCGACGATATCCAGTGGACACGGTAGTTCTAGTTGCTGGGTTGCTTGGCATTGCGCTGATCCATCCAACTATTCGTACTTATGCTGTGCAGGTACAGGCAGCGCTGTTTCCAATCTATCGATCTCTGTCGCTGCATCTGCCGAAAATTTGGTTCCTTGATCACTATCGGAATATCGATGGCAATGAGGTTGGGTGGCCTGGGTGGACCGCCTTGTTGTACTACGCCTACAACCTGGGAATGCTTCTGCCAGTCGCAATACTATTTGCAGTCAGTAATCGAGGAAGAGTACTTCATGCATTTCGACAACCGGAGTACTGGCCATTCTGGTTGCTTGGGATTGGCTTTTTTGTTGTTGCTGAAGTACTGCCCCGGTTCCAATTGGCGTTGCTACCTGACAGGGCATGGCTATTTGCAGATCTCAGCGCGCTTTGCTTGCTCCCACCTTTATGGGCAGCGCTCCGGCCGCAACGCTGGCAGCGCCTGGTTCTTGTCGCGTCCGCCGCTGTTTCTGTTTGCATGGGATACTATGTCACATTTGCGAAACAGGGCTGGGTCTCCACGAATGAGAAGCAGGCGCTTACAACAATTGAGGCGACCGAACCGAACGCGCTCTTTCTTGGTCAAGGGAGTTTGCGAATTCTGGTGAATTACTTCGGACGCCGTGATTTCGTAAGTCCGTCAAGAGATGTATTCCTATCGAATGACCCGATTGCGGTGCAAGCGTTTCTTATTGAGCTTGATAACAAACGAGAGTTGGCCGCTGATGCGCTGCGTAATGAACAAGAAACTCTCATTGCTGGATACGAAAATATTGCCGATAGAGTGCGGGCGCAACCCGTTGATCAGCCAATAGACTTGCAAGGATTCCAAAAAAATCTGCTCGGGCAGGCGCAGCTAGTATCAGACAAGGCTGCGCGTTTTGACGCCCAGTATCCAACCACAAACAGACCTGTGTATATCATCTATGATAGGACAATATTCGAGTCGTTGTATGGCAAGCGTTCTTGGTGGCGTGAGATGAATTATTATCAGGCGGACCTGCAGAAGCTTTCGGATGCCTTTGCGGTTGTGTACGACCATGGTGGGCTCACGATTTGGAAGGTGCGGTAATGTGCGGGATTGCGGGCAAGTACGTAGTTGGCGGCCGCCGGGTGGATGCGGCCAGTTTGGTGCGAATGGGCGACGCGATCGCACACCGCGGACCCGATGATGCCGGCACTTACCTGTCTCCCGACGGTGCGCTCGGGTTGGGATTCCGGCGGCTGGCAATCGTCGACCTGTCCGGGCGCGGGCACCAGCCGATGCGGTACCGCGACCGGTTCGCCATCGTGTTCAACGGCGAGATTTACAACTACCGCGAGGAGCGTACCCGGCTTGCGGCGCTGGGACACCGGTTCGTGTCGGATACGGATACCGAAGTGATCCTAGCCCTGTACGCCGAGCATGGCGCCGAGTGCGTGCGGTACCTTCGCGGTATGTTCGCGTTCGCGATCTACGACGAGCGAGAGCGGACATTGTTCTGCGCCCGCGACCGGGTCGGCAAAAAGCCTTTCAAGTACTACTACGAACAGGGTGTGTTCCTGTTCGCATCCGAGTTGAAGGCGATTCTTACGCAGCCCGAGGTCAAACGTGAGCCTGACGAAACGGCGATCCACCATTACCTTACCTACCAGTACGTACCGGCGCCGCAGACCGGCTTTGCGGGTGTCAAAAAGCTGCGGCCCGGCCACTCGCTGACGCTCAACTGCCGGACGGGTGCGATCAAGGTCGAGCGTTACTGGAAGCTCGAGTACGCCCGCAAACTCCGCCTGCCAGAGGCGGAATGGCAGGAACGTATCCTGGCAGCCCTCGACGAGTCGGTCCGGATCAGGATGGAGGCGGATGTGCCGCTCGGCGCGTTTTTGTCCGGCGGGATCGATTCGAGTGCGGTCGTGGCGCTCATGAGCAAGTACGCGACCGACCCGGTCAAAACCTTTTCGATCGGGTTTGCGGAGGCGCGGTTCAACGAACTCGGCTACGCCCGGCAGATCGCCGACCGGTTCGGGACCGACCATCATGAGTTCGTGGTGCGGCCAGACGCTGTCGACACCCTACCCCTGCTCGTCCGTCACTACGAGGAACCGTACGCCGATTCCAGCGCCCTGCCGACGTACTACGTGAGCAAGCTGACGCGCGAGCATGTGACAGTCGCCTTGAACGGTGATGGCGGCGACGAGAACTTCGCTGGCTACTCGCGGTACAGCGTCCAGCAATTCTCGCTCCTGTACGACCGGTTCCGGCTCTTGAACAGCGCGGTCGCGGCACCGGCGGCCCGACTGCTGTACCGGCGTTGGAAAACCACGTTCGCCGAGCGGGCTGACCGGTTCGCCGCTACGCTCGGCAAGGACTACGCCCGCCGGTACGTCGGCTACGTCTGCTACTTCACCGAGGCCGCGAAACGGGAGCTGTACGCGCCGGGCTTTGCCGCGCGGGTGGCTGCAAGCGAGAGCGAGGCGCTGGTAGCGGCGCTGTTTACCGAAGCGGACACTCCTGACCGCATGGACCAGATGCTGTACGCGGATATCAACAGCTATCTGCCCGATGATCTGCTCGCAAAGGTGGATATCGCCACGATGGCGGTGTCGCTCGAAGGCCGCTCGCCGTTTTTAGATCACACGCTGCTGGAACTTACCGCGCAGCTCCCGTTCAACCTCAAGCTGCGCAACTGGGACAACAAGAAGTACATCTTGAAAAAGGCGCTCCGTGGGCTTATTCCCGACGATATCTTGTTCCGTCCCAAGATGGGCTTCGGCATCCCGATCGAGGCATGGTTCCGTGATGACTTGGCTGGCTACGCCGAGTCGGTACTACTCTCGCCTCGGGCAGCTAGCCGCGGTATCTTCCGGCCAGAGGCAGTCAAGGCGCTGCTGCGCCGGCACCAAACGACCAAAGTTAATTTCGGCCATCGGCTGTGGGCGCTGCTGACGCTCGAGCTCTGGTTCCGGGAATACTTCGATTAGCCTACGCGCCTCGCCGCCGCTCGCGTGCGGCGTACCAGGTGAGCGCTCGGTCAAACTCAGCCTCATCGAAATCCGGCCAGAGCGTGGGTGTGAAGTAGAGTTCGCTATACGTGGACTGCCAGGTTAAGAAATTCGACAGCCGCTGCTCACCGCTGGTACGGATAATCAGGTCGGGATCGGGTATGTCGGTGCTGTCGAGATGCCGGGTGATCGCGTCCTCGGTCAGTGCCTCGCCGGCAGCCGCAGCCCGTGCCGCAGCCCGGACAATCTCATCGCGTCCGCCGTAGGAAAGGCAGAGGTTTAAGATAAGTCGGCCATTGGCTGTCGTGGCGTCGGTGAGCGCTTGCAAGGCGGTTTGCAAGCTGGCTGGGAGGCGGTCGAACTGGCCCATGATCTGTACCCGCACGCCGTTATCGCGCAGCTCGTCGCGCTTCTCGGTCGCATACCGCTCGAAGAGCTGCATCAGATGGCCGACCTCGTCGGACCGTTGCCAGTTCTCGATCGAGAAGCCATAGACCGTGAGGTAGCGGATGTCGCGCACAAGGCAGTGCTTCACGATGCGCGTCACCGTATCCATACCCTGGGTGTGTCCAAGGAGCACGGAGAGCGCATGCTGCTGCGCCCACCGCCGGTTCCCGTCAAGAATGATACCTACGTGTCTCGGAATGTCGTCCACAGTACTCCTGACACCCTCGTGAGCACAGAGTGTACCGCATCTTCGGGGAAATTGCGCCCGCCGCCCAAGAGTTGCCACAGGAGAGGCATCGGCTACAATCCGGCCATGCGTCCGACCTTTGTTCCGTATCTGCGCTGCCCAGAGACGAACCAACCGCTGCAACTGACAGCCTTTGCAGAAGAGCGTGGTCACGCGATCGACGGACTTTTGGAGTCGGAGACGACCTGGTACCCGGTGATTCGCGGCGTCCCCCGTCTATTGACCGGCGAGCTCCGGACCGGGTTGCTGCAGCGCCAGCAGGGCTTCTTCCGCACCTATCGGAGCCGGCTGCCGGCTACTGTCCTTGCCGAGTGGCAACGGGCGCTCGAGGCGGTGCCCGACATGGATGCCTTCCTCGCGCACCAACGCCGGACAGCCGACAGCTTCGCCTTTGAGTGGAAGCATATCTACCGAGAAAACACGTACGAACGCCAGAACTTCCTCCATTTTCTCTCGCCGTTCGTGGGTGAG
>JAYRIO010000031.1:0-2164 GCA_041906745.1 Patescibacteria group bacterium | reverse complement strand
GAAGTAGATCTGCTGGAACGGCACCTCGCCGGTGAGGTACAGGCCGAACATGAGCATCCGTGCCACCCCGAAAAAAATGATGTCCCAGCCGGTTTCCATGACCGCGGTCGGGTAGAAGCGCTCGAAGTCGTCGGTATGACCGGTGGTCTGCGGCACGATCACCGGCAGCTGGCCGGAAGAAAACCAGGTATCGAAGACGTCGGTGTCGCGCTCAGCTACCAAACGGCCGCACGACTCGCAGGCTACGAGGTCGCCCAGCGAAAACTGATACGACTCGGCATTGCCAACTCGCATCTCCCGCGCCTCGCCGGGAGTCATGCCGGGCGTCCGCGTACTCCGCAGCGCCCAGAAGCCGATTTCCGAGGTCACCACGAGGATCCGCTTCGGCTGTGTTGTCTCTGTCACGCGCTCCTTCAGGAAACTTGCCAGACGCGTCGTCACAGCCGCGAAGGTCTCGCTGCTCTTGGCGCCATTGGTGTGCCAGTTGGTGGCGGCATGGATATCGTCGAGCGGTTGCCCCTCGAGCTGCCCAAGCCCGACATCGTTCAAGCGGCCATCAGACTCGATCGTGCCACCAAGCTCCTTGGCAACGAGCGCGGCCGTCTCTTGGCAGCGCGGCATCTCGGACGTGTAGATCGTGTCGAAGCTGAGCCCTTGCTCCTTGAAGCGGGCGACCGCCGCAGCCACCTGCGCTCTGCCCGTGTCAGTCAAATGGAACGGCTTGCTTGGATCGCCGTTGCCGACGTGCTGGACGTTGTGCTCGGCCTCGCCGTGGCGCAGGAACACCACCTCGGTACTGCTGGGCACGCGCACCGTGGTATGGCCGCAGGTGCAGTACCAAATCGGCAGGCGGATGCCCCAGACGATCTGCCGGCTGACGTTCCAGTCACGGATGTTACCCATCCAGTGGTCGAAGAGCTTGCGGAACCGCTCGGTCACGAAGGTGACGCGCCCATCCTCAACCGCCTTGATGGCATCAGGCGCCCAGGCCTTGCCGCTCGTGCCGGTCTTGTTGACCGCAACAAACCACTGCGGCAACACCCGCGGCTCGATCGTGCGGCTGCACTTGTAGCAGACCTTGACCGCGTGCTGGTAGTGCTCGTCGACGTGGTCGATGAGGCCCTTCGCCTGCAACAGCTCGACCACCTTCGGCCGCGCCTCGTCGATCTTGAGGCCTGCGAACGGCCCAGCGAGCTCGGTCAGCTTGCCGTACTGGTCGATCGCCAACTGGTCGATGGGGAGGTTGTGGCGAGTCGCCAGCTCGAAGTCGTTGGCGTCGTGGGCCGGGGTAATCTTGACGGCGCCCGAGCCGAAGGTCCGGTCAACCATCTCGTCAGCCACGGCCGGGATCAGCCGCGTCTCGGTCCCAAGGTCGATTTCGATCTGTGTACCGACCAATGCCTGGTAGCGCTCATCGTCGGGATGCACTGCCACGGCCACGTCGCCGAAGATCGTCTCGGGCCGGCCGGTGGCCACGACCAAGGGGCCGTACTTGAGGTAGTAGAGCGGATCGGTTCGAACTTCTTCTTTGACCTCAAGATCGGACAACGTGGTCTGGTGCTTCGTACACCAGTGGACCGGCTTGGACGCGCGGTAGGCCAGGCCATCCTCGTAGAGTTTGACGAAGGTCGCGCAGACCTTCTCGACGACATCGGGATCGAGCGTGAACTTCAGCCGACTCCAGTCGGCCGAGGCGCCCAGGCGGCGGAACTGGTTGACGATCGTCGAGGAGTTCTCTTTCACAAAGGCCATGGTGGCCCGGTAGAACTCGTCGCGCGGCATGCCGAACCGGCTCTGGCCCTGTTTCTCCAGGTACTTTTCGAACACCACCTGCGTTTCGAACCCGGCATGGTCGAGGCCCGGGAACCAGACCGTAGCATCGCCCTTCATCCGGTGGTACCGAATCATGAGATCTTGCAACGTCACAAACACCGCGTGGCCGACGTGGAGCGAGCCGTTGGCGTTCGGCGGCGGCATCAGGATCGAGAACGGGGTCTCGCCCTCGCGTTTAGCAGGCGGCGCAAACACGCCGGCCTGCTCCCAGCGGGCGTACAGGTCGGCTTCGTGGTCCTGCGGTTGGTACTGGGGCGGCAACGGATCAGGCATCGTGGTACCAGTCTACCGACGCCCCGTACTCCTGTAAACGGACCTTACGACCTGACCG